>NZ_JAQOSO010000040.1 GCF_030068505.1 Roseofilum capinflatum BLCC-M114 | reverse complement strand
ATTCCCTATTCCCCATTCCCTATTCCCTATTCCCCATTCCCTATTCCCTATTCCCCATTCCCTATTCCCTATTCCCCATTCCCTATTCCCTATTCCCTATTGCCTATTGCCTCCTAGGACACCGTTCGGGATAGGATAGGAGTATGGCAAAAATCGATATCCTGGGCGTTTCCCATACTTACGAATTAACTGAACCGAAAACGGCTAATCCAACCTTGGTGTTTGTTCATGGCTGGTTGTTGAGCCGGGCCTATTGGCGGCCTTTGGTTGAGCAACTGCGATCGCACTATCAATGTTTAGCCTATGATTTGCGTGGCTTTGGTGAATCGGAGGCCATACAAGGTTTACAGACCCATGGGGGCGAGCCGATTTTGGGCTATACTCCCAGCGATTATGCTAAGGATTTGGGGGTTCTCCTCGATCAATTACAAATTGAGAAGGCTTGGTTGGTGGGCCATTCTTTGGGGGGCAGTGTGTCCCTATGGGCGGCTTCTCAATTGGGCGATCGCATTGGCGGGGTGTTTTGCCTCAATTCTGGGGGCGGCATTTACTTAAAAGAGGAATTCGAGCGCTTCCGCTCTGCTGGCGCTCAATTGGTGAAACGGCGGCCTCGGTGGTTGGTGGATGTGCCTTTGCTCGATTGGCTCTTTACCCGCTCTCAGGTGGCTCAACCCCTATCAAGAACTTGGGGACGACAACGGTTAATTGATTTTGTCACAGCCGAGTATGAGGCGGCCCTAGGAGCTTTATTGGATTCGACGACGGAGGAGGAGGTTCACCGCTTGCCCCAATTGGTGGCCCATCTACAGCAGCCGGTTTATTTTATTGCCGGTGCTGAGGATAAGGTGATGGAACCTCGCTATGTGAGACATTTGGCCAGTTTTCATGAGTTGTTTCGCTCCGGATACGACAATGTGGTGGAACTTCCCGGTTGTGGCCATTTTTCGATGTTAGAAGCAACCGATCAAGTCGCGCAAGAAATCGATCGCCTGATTCATGCTGAGGAAATGGGCGATCGTCTGGCAAGTTGAGGGGTGGGGAGATGGGGGAATGGGGGAATGGGGGATTACCAATTACCGTGCGTAGTGCTATAGAGCGTCTGAAGCTTGGATAAATCCATGCGCGACTGAACGCCTAGAGTTAAGGCAGATCGATCGCCTTTTTCCCAATGAGCGGCTGCTGCACAGGCAATCATCGCTGCATTATCCGTACAGTATTTCATCGGTGGAAACAGTACCTCTAGATCATGCTCCTCTCCAGCCCGTTTCAGATGTTCGCGTAATCCCTGATTCGCCGCCACTCCGCCACCAATGGCAATGGTTGATAAATTCTGGTCAAGAGCGGCTCGGATAGCCCGTTTAGTTAAGGCTTTAGCCACCGTTGCTTGAAAGCTGGCGGCTAGGTCAGCAATGGGTAAATTGGGGTCAGACTCCTTCAATTGATTCACCAGCCGCATCACCGCCGTTTTTAAGCCGCTAAAGCTACAGTCATAGGGATGATATCCCCCTTGGGGTAAGGAAATTCTGCCTTCAGGTAAGGGAAAGGCTTGAGGATTACCGGTTTGGGCCAAGCGATCGATAATCGGGCCTCCCGGATAACCTAATCCCAGCAAACGAGCCACTTTATCAAAGGCTTCTCCAGCCGCATCATCGCGAGTTCTGCCCAACGTCGTATAGTTGCCGCATTCGTGAACCTGGATCAGGCTGGTGTGACCTCCAGAGACCAGCAGACACAAGAAGGGCGGTTTTAAGTCCGGGTTGGTGAGATAGGAAGCGTAGATATGGCCTTCTAGGTGGTGAACGCCAATAAAGGGTTTATCGTGCAATAGGGCCAAGGTTTTAGCCGCCGTAATGCCGACTAATAAGGCTCCCACCAAACCGGGGGCACAGGTGGCGGCGATCGCATCAATTTCTGACCAAGAGAGGTTTGCTTCTTCTAGGGCAGTGGCGATCGCCCCATTCACCGTTTCTAAATGACGACGAGAGGCCACCTCTGGCACCACCCCCCCATACTGGCCATGCTCCGCCATCTGGGAAGCCACAAAATTACTCAGAACGTTACAATTTTTTACAATTGCCACAGAAGTTTCGTCACAACTTGTTTCAATTGCTAGAATCGTTGCCATTGCCTGCTACCTTGTTCTAAAGGAAAACCCTTTTCTGAACGGCACACCGATGTGGACAGTTCAGAAAAGCCCATTTTAGAGACTTTTTTGTAGCTCTAATCTTTACGGAGTCTCTTTAGTCCAGTATGATTGGCTTTCATAGAGCCTCTGGTTTCTTTGTAACATACTATTTGCACTTCGTAACAAAAGGAAACATTTCCATGCGACGATTGCTTGTTCTGGTTTTGATGTGTTGTTTGTGGCTGGGCTTTGTTCCCCCCGCTTCTGCGGATTTAGCAAACTTGGTTCCCTGTAGTGAATCTCCCGCTTTTCTGCAACGGGCTAAAACAGCTCGCGCCACCACCGATGATCCCCAATCTGGGGCCAAACGATTTGAACGGTATTCTGAAGCCCTCTGTGGTGAAGATGGCCTCCCCCACCTGGTGGTTGATGGTCGTCTGAGCCATGCTGGAGACTTCATTATTCCCAGCTTACTCTTTCTTTATATTACCGGTTGGATTGGTTGGGTAGGTCGTGCTTACCTGATCGCCATTCGTGGTGAGAAAAAACCCGAAGAAAAAGAAGTGGTTATCGATGTACCCCTAGCGATTAAAATGATGCTCTCTGGCTTTGCTTGGCCCCTGGTCGCAGCGAAAGACATGATGAGCGGAGAAATGTTCGCGAAGGATGACGAAATTACGGTTTCACCCCGTTAATTTTCTGTTCAAGTCTGTGTTTTGTTTTGGAGTCTTCACATGGAAGGTTTACTTAAGTATCTGTCCACAGCTCCAGTTTTGATTATGTTATTACTAACAGTCACGGCTGGAATTCTAATCGAGTTTAACCGTTTTTATCCTGACTTACTATTCCATCCAATGTAAGTTTTCAGGAATACTCACCTAGCAATTTGCTGTGTTGGGAAGAAAAGATTAAATTAAGCGGCAGCGCCTTTGGAGTCATACCAAAGGCGTTTTTTGATCGCAGACAGCCCAAGTTTTGGCAGAAGTGTTTACCATAGAAGAAGAACCTTGTACCTTGTGATACTTTTCTTCAATGACTTCAACCTTGCTTAGGTCAGCACCTCCAGAACGGTCTATTGCTCCAACCGTGCGCCACCTCCACAATGGGCTAACCATTGTCGCCGAGCAAATGCCCGTAGATGCCGTCAATTTAAGCCTGTGGCTCCCCGTCGGTTCGGCGGTAGAATCCGATCCCATCAATGGCATGGCTCACTTCCTAGAGCATATGATCTTCAAAGGAACGCCTAACCTACCTGCTGGTGAATTTGAGCGCCAGATCGAAGAACGAGGAGCAGTAACCAACGCCCTAACCAGCCAAGATTACACCCAATTCTATATCACCACAGCGCCTCAAGACTTTATGGAGTTAGCCCCCCTGCAATTTGAGGTGGTCTTAAATGCCAGTATTCCTGATGAAGCCTTTGAGCGGGAACGCTCGGTGGTGCTTGAAGAAATTTGTCGCTCCCAAGATAATCCCCGTCGCCGAGTTTATCAAAGGGCGATGGAATTAGCATTTGAAACCCTGCCCTATCGTCGCCCGGTTTTGGGCCCCAAAGAGGTGATTGAAACCCTGAAACCGGAGCAAATGCGGGAGTTTCATCAGCATTATTATCACCCCCAAAATCTGACGGCTTCGGTGGTGGGGAATCTTCCGGTAGATGAGTTGATCCAAATTGTGGCTGATAGTTGCACCCTGACTGTCAATGGGGAACGGTTGAAAAAGACTCAATCGGTTATCCCTCCATTAGGGCAGTTGTCAGACACTGCCCCTTTTAATGATTTAAGTGAAACACCGTTTTCCTCGATTGAACGCCGGGAGTTTGTCGATCCGAGTTTGCAACAAGCACGGTTGGTGATGGTGTGGCGGGTTCCGGGTGCTTTGGCTCAGGAAAAAACCTATGCGTTTGATATTCTCAGTTCTATCTTGTCTCAAGGGCGGACTTCTCGGTTGGTGCGTCAGTTGCGGGAAGAACAGAATTTAGTGTCGAGTGTGGTGGCGGCGAATTTAACCTATCATAGCCAAGGGTTGTTTTATGTGGCGGCTCAGTTGCCGACGGAGCATTTAAAAGAGGTGGAAGAGGCGATCGCCGAACAAGTGGCTGCCCTGAGCTATAATCTGCAAGATTCAGAATTGCAACGCATTCGCACCCAAGTGGCTAACCGGTTTATCTTCAGCACAGAAACACCGAGCGATCGCGCTAACCTGTATGGATATCATCAAGCCATGCTCCAAGATGTTAACCTGGCCCTGAATTATCCCACCTGCATCCGTTCCCTAGAAGTGGAAGATCTGCAAGCAGCCGCCCGGTCGTATCTTTCTCCAGAAGCCTATGGTATCGTCACTATAAAACCCGAATAATGGGTCTGTGAGAATCAATTGTGCAGCATTCAACCGAGCCATGTGGAATTTAATTGCCGATCGCATCAGCGAAGTCACCAACCAACCGTTTGAAATCCAATCCCATCGCTCCGTGGCTGGGGGGTGTATCAATCAAGGATATCAAGTTCAGGGAAGTGGCGATCGTACTTCGACTACGCTCAGTGACCGCACCTATTTTGTCAAACTCAATCGCGCTGTGGACATCGAAATGTTTGAAGCAGAAGCCTTGGGTTTACAGCAAATGTACGATACCCAAACCATCCGCGTCCCGGCTCCTATTTGTACGGGAGTCGCCGGCAACTCGGCCTACATTGTCTTGGAATGGTTAGAATTTGGGGGCGGAAAATCCCAATCTTGGGCAGAAATGGGGCGACAACTGGCGCGTCTGCACAGCGCCAAACCACCCCGCCCAGAATTTGGCTGGGATGGCAATAATACCATTGGCTCCACCCCCCAAATCAATACCTGGACAGCCGACTGGGTAGACTTTTATCGGGAGCATCGATTAGGCTATCAATTCCGCCTGGCGAAACGGCGAGGGGGAAATTTCCCGCAGGAGAAGGAACTGTTAGAGGCACTTCCCGAACTCTTGCGGGATCATCACCCCCAACCCTCCCTAGTCCATGGGGATTTATGGTCGGGAAATGCTGCCTGCTTGGTGTCTGGAGAACCAGTAATTTTCGATCCAGCGACCTATGTGGGCGATCGCGAAGTCGATTTAGCCATGACCGAATTATTTGGCGGTTTTCCCGCCTCTTTTTATCAAGGCTACCATCAAATTTTGCCCCCCAATCCCGGCTATAGCATCCGCAAAACCCTCTACAATCTCTATCATATTCTCAATCACTTTAACCTGTTTGGCGGCGGCTATGGGTCTCAAGCCAACAGCATGATTCGGCAACTCTTGCGATGATACTTTGAATTATGAATACAGCAGTTTTCGATCTTTCGACAGACATTTAGATCCCCCCAACCCCCGGCTTAGATCTCGTAGGAATTGGGGTACTTTTTCTTACTACTTTACTTATAAAGAAACCGAAGTGCTGTAAATTCAACTAAGCGCCTTTCCGTTTGCGCGAAGCCATTTTACCCAAGCCAACAAGGCCAAGGACAACCAAACCACCTACAGCAGCAGGTTCAGGCACAGGCCCAGAAGCAAATCCTGAATAGCGAACATAACGCTGTGAATAGTTGTAGAAGCCAAAACGACCCGGTTCAAACTCTCCACTGATGTCAAAAATGGTTTCTCCATCAATATCGATTTTGATGCGGTCAGTTTCATAAAGCAAAGTAAAATCATAGTCAGTACGAGCTTTCCAACCTTTGCCTAGGCCATAATTAGTAGCAAGAAGATCAAACTCAGCACTTTCTTGGTGATGCCAGAAACCAGAAGCATAATCGAGGAATGTTCCCTTGACTTCAGTCAAAGCAAAACCTTCATGTCCATGCTCTCTAATCGAACCTAATTTAGTCCAATCAAACAGCAGAAATTTAAAGTCATTAACTGGATCGTCCTTCGCGGCAATGGGTGACTGGTAACCAAAAACGAATCCAATGAAATCGTTATCAATGGTATCTTCAACCCTAAATTTACCCGTGACAGTTGTATTGATAAACTCCTCTGGACTAACAAAGAAGGTTGGGTTTCCATTAATCGTCTGCAAAACGGAGCTTCCATCAGCAGAGACTACCCAAGTGCCAGATCCTGGTAAACCTTCTTGTTTCCAAGTTGTCAAGTCAATGGGTTTTAGCTTTCGAGGATTAGACTTGGTAGGCTTATAAGCCTGAAGCGTAGACAAAAAATTATCTCCCGTGATGGTATCTTCAGGTGCAGTTTTGAGAAAAGTAATTAGCTTTTTGCCATTTGCCTTTTCAGCAATTAGCTGGGCAGAAACTTTGCGTTTTTCTTCTGAAATAGGAGGTGATAAAAAGCTGAGTATATGTTGTTCCTCCCAATCAAGAGGTTCGTTAGGATTGACAGAAATCGGACGGTTGAGCTGTTCGTAGATGTCTTCAGTAGTGATGGACACCATACCGCTAACAGTAATATGCCAAAGTGCTTGTGGTAAATCAGAAGTTTTTCCAGTTTGAGCAAAGCGTTCAAGTTCGGCAATTGGAACTACAGCCTCTTGTTCTGGAGTACCAGGAAGATTGACTTTCAACTTGATGGAATTAGCTGCCCAAACTGGAGCAGCAATATTGAGGAGGGAGAAGATTCCGACAACAGAGAAAGCTTTGAAGCAATTGTGTAACATAGACATGAGTGTTATTCCTCTCAAGGGTAGATGTGGACGATGAAAAAGTGAACACAGAATTGAGTAGAAGCCATAGAAGCCTCTATAGGGTTCTCAGTTTTTTCAGGTCATTTTTATGCCAAACTCCTTGTTTTGTAATAAAAGTTCATACTCGACTGAATTGCTGTAGGGGCGAGGGGCCCCTCGCCCCTACAGGTGATGGCTGAATAGCAACTACGGAGAACCGCCAGCCGCTTGCTGTTGTCTCAACACTTGCAACTCCTGCCCCGCCGTCGCAATACGCTGTTGCAACAGAGCAATTTGCGCTTGGTTATTCCCCATTTGAGGTTGTCCCTGCTGCCGAACCGCATCCCGCATTTGGGCTGCCGTATTCGCCGCTTGTTGCATCGCATTACGATTGGCTTCCGCTTGGACATCGTGAATCCATCCGTAAACCGGGACTTGTCGCCAACCTTGTCGCCAGCGTTTCCCAGATTTGTACCAATAGGGTTGCCATTGATAGCCCACTAATCCCCAAGTACGGATGCGGCCATTCCAGTAATGGGCTTGACTCTGGTACTGGTGTCGCAAGCCTTCATAATGATTAACCAGCGTATTGATCTGATGCGTTTGTGCTGTTAAGCTCTGGATCGTCCATTGAAGTTGCCGAATTTCCGATTCTTTCGCAGCAATTCGATGGGCCAGCGTCGTCAGTCACGGGAACCGAGACTCGTATTCAGTAGGAATACCACCCGGATTCAGCATGAAACTAATCATCAAACTGCGCTGACTATTGTTCAAGTTCTGACTACCCAACGTATTTAGAACGTTCGTGATTTGCTGACCTTCGGCACTACCATCAAACAGAGGACGACCATAGGGACTGCTCACCCCATTGAGCATAAACGGTTGCAGGACACTCCTCTGAGCAGCAGTCAAGCTGTTCCAAGCATTTTTAGTAGAAGCTGGAACATTGGGATTAGCTGGGTTTGAGCCATTAAAGAACGTTGTCCAAGAAGCCGGTACACCATTCAATACATGACCACCCAGCTCGGTTCGTTGAGTAGGAGTCAAACCACTAATAGTTTGCAGTAAAGGAAGGATACCATCTGGGTCGCTGCCGTTAAACAAGGGATGAAACTTGGGATCGATGCCATTTTTTAGGGCTGGGCCGATATTGTTTTGTTCGGCAGGAGTCAGCAGTTTCCAAGCATTCTCCAGATCCAAAATTTGCTGGGGAATTTGTTGCACAACCACCTGTTGTTGCTGCTGTTGTTGTTGCTGTTTTTTCTTATTCTTGAACCACAACACTGCACCACCAATGGCCGCCCCAACCAGAGCAATACCGCCCAAGACGACTCCAACCTTGCCTAAAATGGGCAAGCAGACAAACTTCTTCGCCAGTCCAGAAACAAATGAGCCAATCGATTTCAGAATAGGAACAGCTTTTTTAACAAAGCTCACCACCTTCTTGACAACGTTGACAACTTTCTTGACAACAGTGACGACCTTTTTAACAACCCTGACAACTTTGGAAAAGACCCTCTTCACGCCGCGCCAAAGTTTTTTGAAGAAGGCGGGACGTTCTGCGGGAGTTGCCGCACCATTGAGCAGTCCTAAACCAGACAAAACTGGATCTTTCTCCAGGGTGTAAGCTTCTCCTTGGGTAAGCGATGCCGCTTGCACTGCTAGTCCCAAATTCAGTAAACCTGCTCCCGTTTCCATATCCCAACCGGGAGTATGCAAATCTACCGCCGTGTCCTTGAGAATGGCCTTAACTTGGGCAAAGTTCAAATCCGGATTCGCCGCCCACACTTGCGAGGCTGCACCCGTCACTTTAGCCGCAGCAATGGACGTTCCGGTAAGAGCAGGTTGTCCCCACTCACTATCGTCGCTATCTTCCAGGGAAGCCAAGACATTCGCCAGCATTTTTTGAGTCGCTGCCAATGCTTTAGCTTCTTCTTCTGAAGACAAGAGGCGATTTTCTGAAGTGTCAGCATTATCGAGAATGGGGTCAAGGGTGGCAATGTCTCCTGTGCCCAGATTCTCGGTATTGAAGTTATCGTTGAGCAATGGCGGAATACTCGTTTCAGTGCTGGTGATGCTACTACCCGGCTCATTGGCTGGAATAGGAGCGGCTGGAGTAGGAGTGCTGGCATTTTCCCCAGTATTATTGTCTGGAATGGGTGCAGTGGGCGCAACACCACCAGGAGAATTAGTAGCAGCGTTCTCTGTACCCGAATCTTCTGACTGCTCCATCAGAAGCTCAACTAACTCAATCTCCTCTGCGCTTAAGCCAGCAAAGGCATCCACTTGAGGATCTTGTGCCAGAGTGGTGGGGTCATCAAGTCTACTACCGTAAGCAAGCAGGTCTAAACCGTTACCGTAGCTAGAATTCTCCGCCCGTTCTGCGGCTTCATCGGCTGCACCAACGGTAATCACGTTGTCGAAATCCTCAGAAGCTTGTCCCAAGGCAGACATCACCGCTTCCCCTTGGTTCCCGGCTGCGGCAACAATCAAGACGTTGTTATCGCGAGCATATTTGAGGGCTGCAATTTCCGGCTCGGTAAATTCCGTGCGGGTGGTAATGGAGCCATCGGGGTTTTCTTGGGTTAAATCAAAGCTGAGGTTAACGACAGCGTTGGGTTGCTCGGATTCTTTGGCGGCATCGACAAATTCTACGAGAGAATCGGCCCATTTGCCAGAACCAACAGCACGTCCCAACCACAGGGGAGCATCATCGTTAACGCCGTCAATACCAACGTTGTTGTTTTGAGTGGCCGCAATGACTTCTAAGACTTTTGTCCCGTGGTCATCTCCTTCCCCTTCGGCTAATAAGGGATTATCGTCGCCATCGATATAATCTTTACCCAGGGTAATCCGACTGTCGTCAATGTCGGGGTTGGTTTCGGCAAATCCGGTATCGATGACTCCGACGAGGGGTTGATCTTCTGGGTCGAATTCAAATTTACCGGCGAGAGCGTTAACATCGGCAAACTCGTCTTCGGTTAACTCGGCAAAGGCTGCTTCGAGTTCGGCGTTGAGTTCGGCAATGAGGGCATCTTGCTCTTGTTCCGTGGGTGCGTCAGGGGGTGGGTCTTCATTGACGATATCCGGATTTTCGGTAATTTCCTCTAACTGTTCTTTCAGCTCGCTGAGAACGTCTTCGAGTTCGGGAACAAGCTCGGTGTCGAGGTCATCGGTGATGGTGGCGGCGACATCTTCGGGTTCTAGAGTGTCGAAAACATAGTCGAGAATTTCTTGACCGAGTTCGGTTTCGCGCCAGTCGTTGTCTGCATCGATGACATCATCAAGATCGACGGCATCGCCAGTTGCACCCTTGATGCGGAAGATGATGTCATTGTAGTCATAGTCGCTGCTGCCATCGACGCGGATATCTTCCATGACGAAGGTATTGCCATCTCCGGTCACATCGGCGATTTGTCCGACATGGAAGCCACCATCGGGATTAGCGGTGGAGAGGGAGAATAGGGGACGACCGGAACCGCCGATGCTGGGATTGTCAAAGACTTGTTGTACGGTTTTGTTGGGAACGAGCATGATGCCGAAGGTATCCCCAGGGCGCATCTGCACGGTTTTCACGCCGGAAAATTCGCCTTTATTCCAGTTCTTTTCGCCTAGAATGCCCTCGAATTTCGCGCCTTCTGTTTTGTCAGAAATGACGATTTCACCCAATTTAGGGGCATTTTCGGCGGGTAAATCGGTGTCGGTGGGGGCGGGTTCACCTAAATCTGGGTCGGACAAATCGGTTGATAAATCCACCCCTACATCGGGTTGGGGTTCGATACCCAAGGCGCGAGCGGCGGCTTCTTGGATAAAGGCTTCTGAACCGGGTTCTAGGTCGTCCATGCCGTCTAAGCTAAAGAGGGCGACTTCTCCCTGATATTTGCCGCCGTCAAAGAGGTACTCGATTTCGATTTCTCCGGTTTCGCCAACGGTGAAGATGCCGGTTGGGGCTGGAGACTGTTCTTCGGGTTCTACGGGAGTCAGTTGCGCCTCTTCATTGTCTTCTGAGTCTTCAACTGGCTCGTCGGTAGTCTCTTCAGGTTCGGAGTCCGTGGGGGCTGATTCATCTGGGTTGTCGGCGATCGCCGCATCAGTGCCTAAATCAGCATTGTCTTCATCCGCTTCAGCACCTTCATCAGCTTCAGATTCAGGAGGAACGGCCTCATCTGCCCGATCTGCAACGGTGAGATCCTCTTCACCCGTAGTGTCATCGGGTTCAATCTCCGGATCGGCGTTATCGACGGTGAGTTCAGGCTCAACAACATCTTCATTGGCTGAGTCAGCATTGGGCGCGTCGCTTAAGGCTTGCGCGACAACACTCTCTGGGGAACCGTCAATTTCTGATTCTGTTTCAACAGCTTCAACACCGTTAACTTCTTCAGCGTCTGCTGTCGGGGAGTCGGTAATAAACTCAATCTCCTCAATGTCCGCGTCTGGAATCAGGTTATCCGCTTCGGGTGTTTCTACTGCCTCT
Organism: Roseofilum capinflatum BLCC-M114; assembly: GCF_030068505.1. NCBI lineage: Bacteria > Bacillati > Cyanobacteriota > Cyanophyceae > Desertifilales > Desertifilaceae > Roseofilum > Roseofilum capinflatum. Next base: position 27,795 of record NZ_JAQOSO010000040.1, on the reverse strand, counting down.
ACCTCGTCTGTAGTGGCGATGTCTGGTTGTGTGTCTTCCGTCTCTGGTGCATCTGCGACTTCTGGCGCGTCTACCTCCGGAACCTCGATATCCTCTAGGGGAAGGGCATCAGGGGTTTCATCGAATCCATCCACGATACCACTGGGGGTAAGGATGGGTTCGAGAATAAAGGTTTCGGACTTCGTCCGACATGAATGAGAGTTCTGGGGTTTGGTGGTTTTGGGCGATGGTTTGTCAAACCAGTTGATTAAAGACATGAGTTAATCCTCGGCATATGCACAATGGATAATTGAGCAGAAGCAACGAAGGCTTCTATAAGGTAGTCAGGTTTTGGGGGGGTGTTTTTATGCAAAATCCGGAATTTTGTAATAAAACTTCATAATTGCCTCAAGGGGCGTTGAAATGAATAAAACCCCCAATTCCTTTGGAATCAAGGGTTGTAGCCTGTATGGGACTGAGTTCTAAATTATGAAGAAATGTTAAAACTATTGTGGAGGTCAGTGAGTGTTGCCCTAATACAGCATTAGGCTTATTAACGGAGTTTGGGGGGTCTATAACCTAGCATTCTTTTCTAGATTTGGTATAATTTGTTCTAGAGCAGCTTGAATGGCTTGTTTTTGCTCTGCATCATACCCCCAGCGCTCTAGGAAACCTTGGTATGCTCCGGTTCCCGTTTGGGCGCTCTCGTAAAGCTGTTGTGCCTTATCTTTGACTTCGGGTAATTGCAGTTGGGTCATGAGGTGGGAACTGCGGTCTCTGACTTGTTGAGAACTAGCGGCCAGGTCTGGGTTTTGATTGCGAGTGTGGGTGATGGCCATGGCGGTAGACATGGCGACATTTTTGACAAGAAGTTCGCTAACCATTTCGGGAGAAGACTGCAAACCCCGAATAACTGCTGGAGTGGGGCGATCGCTCAAAGCCCGTTCATCGGTCAAATACGTGACAAAAAATCCCCTGGCTCCGTTTTGGGTTTTGACTAACGCGCTGACAGTGGTTTCAATCACTGCTTCGCTGACTTCTCCCTGTTCCAGAAGGTCAAGAAAGGTTTGGGTGAGGGCGATCGCCTGTTCAAAGCCGACGTTTTCTGGCACAGTTAAGGAGGGATAAGACATCATCTCAAGCTTAATTAACATCAATAGCAGCGATCGCCATGGCTCAAGAGGCGATCGCTATCAACATTCTACTGTGCTGTTTCTTATCTGAAATCTAATTTTTAATTTTTAATTGCTCCCAAATTATGGCTATTGAGTCTTCCTACCCCTCCTTTCCCGATCCCAAAAAACGGCAGATGCGTACCAGTCGCAAAACCTATGAAGCGCAGAAAAAACGAGAACCCGATCGGGAAGATTCCCTCTTACAAGCGGAAGCGAGTTTTGAGGAAACAGACAAACAGGAAGAAAAATTACGCCCCCATCGATTAGCCGATTATGTGGGCCAAAAAGACCTCAAAAGTGTGCTAGAAATTGCCATTGAAGCGGCAAAAGCTCGAAAGGAACCCTTGGATCATTTATTGCTCTACGGGCCGCCGGGTTTGGGCAAAACTACCATGTCTTTAATTTTAGCCTCCGAGATGGGCGTGACCTGCAAAATCAGTGCTGCACCAGCTTTAGAACGTCCCCGCGATATTGTCGGTTTATTAGTCAGTTTGCAACCGGGAGATATCCTATTTTTGGATGAAATTCACCGCCTTTCTAGGGTGGCGGAAGAGTTACTTTATCCAGCCATGGAGGATTTCCGCTTAGATATTACCGTGGGTAAAGGGAAGACGGCCAAAACCCGCAGCATTCCCCTGAAACCCTTTACCCTGGTGGGGGCAACCACGCGAGTCGGGGCCTTAACCTCTCCTTTGCGCGATCGCTTCGGGTTGCTGCAAAGATTACGCTTTTATGAGTTAGACGAGTTAAGTTTAATTGTCGAACGAGCCGCAAAAGTCTTAAGTACAGAGATCACAGCCGAAGGAGCCACCGAAATTGCCCGGCGATCGCGCGGAACCCCTCGCATTGCCAACCGCCTTTTGCGCCGAGTTCGCGACTACGCCCAAGTGAAAAAACTGGGAACCATCTCTTCAGAAATTGCCGCCGAAGCCTTAGAACTCTACAATGTCGATCCCTGCGGTTTAGATTGGACAGATCGCCTGATTTTAAGCGCCATGATCGAGAATTTTAGCGGCGGCCCGGTCGGGTTGGAAACCCTCGCTGCTGCTACCGGGGAAGACTCCCAAACCATTGAAGAAGTCTATGAACCCTATCTATTGCAAATTGGCTTTTTACAGCGCACCTCTCGCGGTAGAATTGCCCTACCTGCCGCTTGGACTCATTTGGGATACACCCATCCCGACGAGCCGTATTAAGGGCAAACCTTCCTGCCAAAGCACAATTGACCAGCAGAGATGGAGATAGCGAACAACAGACTCAATCTAGGGAGTGAGCTATTCTAAAAGAATCAACTTGGGGAGTAATGAGTGGATGAGAGAGCGTATCCAGCAACTAATCGATAACCTGAATCAGGCGATCGTCGGTAAAGCCGATCCAATTCGTCTGGTGCTTGTGGCCCTTTTATCTGGGGGCCATGCCCTTCTAGAAGATGTTCCTGGAGTGGGGAAAACCTTGCTGGCTAAATCCTTAGCCCGTTCCATTGATGGCAAGTTTCAACGGATTCAATGTACCCCCGATCTACTCCCTAGCGATATTACCGGAACCAATATCTGGAACCCCAACACTGGAGAGTTTAAGTTTATGTCCGGCCCCATTTTTGCCAATGTGCTGCTCACCGACGAAATTAACCGCGCCACTCCTCGCACCCAGTCTGCACTGCTGGAAGTCATGGAAGAACAGCAGGTGACCGTGGATGGGGTTTCCCATACCCTAGAGTCTCCCTTTTTTGTGATTGCCACCCAAAACCCGGTGGAATATCAAGGAACCTTTCCCTTACCGGAAGCACAAATGGATCGGTTTGCTTTGTCCTTTTCCTTGGGTTATCCCACGGAGTCAGAAGAGTTAAAGATGTTGCAACAACATGCAGGGGAAAAGAATGCCGATCGCCTAAAACCCTGTATTTCTCTAGCAGAAGTGCAGACCCTGCAAAAAGAATGCTTGCAAGTGAAAGTAGAAGTGCCCCTACAGCAATATATTGTCGATTTGGTGCGGGCAACCCGTGAAGATGAAGAGATTACCTTGGGGGTCAGTCCCAGGGGGGCGATCGCCCTGCAACGAGCCAGCCAAGCTCTAGCCTTTCTAGAAAATCGCGATTATGTCACCCCCGATGATGTCAAATTTTTAGCGCCCCATGTGCTATGCCATCGCATGATTCCCGCCGGAGGACGACAAGGGAGGGTAATTATCGAGCGGTTGTTGCGGTCTGTGCCCACAGGGACTTAAATCGTTCATGATTTGATGAGGATTGGGGCGGTGTATAGCTCGATCGCCCTGGGCCAAACTCAGGTTAAGTTGACATCCACCCCTGCCTAAAGGCGAGGGGATTCCTAAACCTCACGATTTAGGTTTCTGGTTCCTAGCAGTTGCCTTCACAGATTTACTCTGTTCCGGTCTTACACTCGCTCCGCAGACTGAAACGGCAAGCCCTGCCGCCAAAATGTTTTTACTGGCGTTAATATCTCGGTCGTGGTGTTTTCCGCACTTAGGACAATCCCATTTCCGAATATTTAACGGCATTTTTTCTTCAATATGTCCACAATTACTGCATCGCTTTGAGCTAGGGAACCATCGATCAATTTCCATATAGTTTCTACCGTACCATTGGCACTTATATTCCAACTGACGGGTCAACTCTCCCCAACTTGCATCAGATATTGCTTGAGACAGTTTTCGGTTTTTGACCATATTTTTCACAGCTAAGTCTTCAACACCAATCGTTTGATTTTTCCGCAAAGCGGACATGAACACGAATTAGTTGAGTAGTTATTTTGTGTAAATGGTCTTTTCGTGTGTCGGTAATTTTTAGGTGAGCTTTAGCTAATTTGACCCTGGCTTTATACCGATTATTAGATCCTTTCTGTTTACGGGATAGAATTTTTTGAAGTCTTCTGAGTTTACGGTAGTGTTTTTTTAAGTGCTTAGGGTTAGGAAATTTTTCCCCATCACTGGTAATTACCAAACTACTCAGACCCAAATCGATTCCTACCGCTTTATTATTGGCAGGTAAAGGTTTGATAGTTGGATCATCAAATCTAATGGAAATATGCCAACGCCCTGACGGGTGTAGTTTAACCGTCACAGAACTGGGTAAACATCCTTCAGGAATTTGCCTAGACCATCGAATAGGTAAAGGTTCTTCACATTTGGCTAAATAGATTTCACCACTCTTGAACTTAAAAGCAGATTTAGTGAATTCGGCGCTACCGCCCTGATGTTTTTTCTTAAAGTTAGGATATTTCGTCCGTTTAGCAAAAAAGTTGGCAAAAGCAGTTTGTAAATGCCTTAACCCTTGCTGTAATGGAACGCTACTGACTTCATTAAGAAAGCTTAAGTCGTATTCCTTCTTCCAGAGAGTTAACATAGAAGAAGTTTGACTGTAACCCACTTTTTCTTGCCGTTCATACCAAGCTTGAGTTCTTTCATGGAGAGCTTTGTTGTAAACCAATCTTACACATCCTAAAGTTCGTCACAATAGCGACTCTTGTTCAGGCGTTGGGTAAAATCGGTAATTCTGTGCTTTTTCCATGAAGTAAAGCTTAGTTTAAATTTTCTTACATTATACCACAGATTTTCCGCAAAGCGGACATGAATGTAAAACAGGAAAGACTGGTATATTAGAAAGCAAGAAAAGCCGTCCTTCAGGACGGAGTTTTCAACCCATTTCTCTGATAAGTTTGGCTCAACAGTATTCAAATTATGACTGAACAGCAAACGGTTCCTTACGGCTATTATGCTGCCAAGGAAGCCTATAGCACCTCAGACTGGCGACTGGGCAATGTCCTGGAAGATGTTCCTGCTGCTCCTTCGACTTTTTGGGATCGGCAAATTCAATATAATCAGCTCGATTTGCATCCGATGTCCTGTACGCTGTTTGCGGCTGCTGGGGCAATTTCCGATTTAACCGGGTATCGATTTAGTCTGGCAGAGTTTGGGCAACTGCTTCAAGAGGCCCGGCGTTACGGGTTTTCCGATAGTCAAGGCTGGTATATTAATCAGGCGGTGGACTTGTTGCGCCGATGGTGGAATAACCGTCGAGAGGCGATCGCCTCCTATCGGGTGGATATGATCAGTTCCCAACTCAGCTCAGTCCTGGGTAAAGGCTATAGCATAGTCACCGGTTATCGAGGCAGCGCCCAATATAATGCGGATTTTAATGCCGATGGGTTTTTGGATCAAACCTCATTTGGCGATCGCACCTATGGCCATGCAGTACGGATGACCCAAGACCGGCAAAATCCCAGTTATGCCAGGGTGATGATCGATAATTATTATGGAGTCCAACGGTTTAATAACTATCGCGTCAGAGTCGGCGATATTAGTCGTCTGGTAGAAAATGGCGTGTTTTATTATTCTGGCTATATGTTTGCAACGGAGAAAAAGCGCATGTTTAGAGATGTATATCCTGATGGTCGCAGTCGGTGGTATTATGATGCCCTGGAATGGGCCGTCAAAGAAAATCTGATTAGTGGCTACCAAGATGGAACCTTTCGACCGAATCAACTGGTGACTCGTGCGGAAATGGTAGTCATGCTCAAGCGACTCTATGACAAAATTTCTAGAGAGCAATAGGCAATAGGGGGGGAGACAAGAGACAAGAGGCAAGGGGCAAAACTGGGTTGATAAATTAACTTGATGCTGGTTGTTTCTATACCCAGAAGGAAAATTCTTAAAATAAGCTAAAGCTAGGGTTTGGAGATCAAACCCTTTTTTAATGACCCAAGAAATAGTATGATTGCCAACTGTTATCCAGAAAAGTCTACGGATAAAGATTATAAAAAAACCGGGGATCATTACCAGGATAGGGTTTGCAGTTCTGGAGAGGATCGGTTATGGTGTCAAGAATAGAAGCCAATTTAGCTAAACCTTGTGAGACGAAACCGGTAATAGAATAAGTCCCCCATGAATCAGAGGATATTTTAATATGTATAATTCTTTAAATTGCCCCAAAATTATGGGTCTAGTTTTGGCCGGTTTGTTTGCCGCCCTCGGCCTAGAAGCTTCAGAATATTGGCGATCGCCTAACTCGGAGAAAAAGCAGACAACCGTCGATGGAAGTCAAGAGGCAGTTCGAGCTTCCAGCCACACCCTTTCCACCCAAACAGCAGCACCTGAAGAGCCTGAAGAAACAGCCAGTTTGGTGGAAGTCAAGAACACTCCCCAAACGGGATCGCTGCTTCCTCCCCATTTGCACGAAAACTGGACTCCAGTCGCCCTCAATCCCTCGCAAGCCTCTCAAGTTCGAGACTTAGAATACTGTGTAATTAGCATGGCCCAACTGTCTACGGACAAGTCTCCGTTGTATGTGCGATCGCATCCACAAAAAGAGGGAGAGATCGTCGGAGAATTAGAAACAGGCAGATGGATTAGCATTATGAACGCCACTGACCAATGGTTTGAAATTATTGACCCCACCAAAGGCTGGGTACAACGGTCAGATGTTGCTAGTAGTTGCAATGAAAAAGTAGAACGGCTCAATTTAGGCCCGCAGCAATCTTCAGTACGCATTCAAGAAGAAATGGTTGGCGTGGGAGTCCACCGCTATGTCGTCCATATCCCACCCGGAAAAACTTTAAATCTAAAAAATGTAGAAGGGACGATCCCCAGAGTGATTGATTCTGATGGGGAGCTATTGAGCCAAGTCTGGGAGACTTCTGAGGAGGGTATCCCGCAATGGAGCGGGGAACCGCTTGCCTCTGGAGACTACACCATAGAAGTCGTTTCCCATGATGCTCGGTTGCAGTATGCCTTGTCTGTGGAAATAACTCCCCTTCAGGAATATGCTCAGATACTCAACCGTTGATACACCCGATCCAGGTGTCTCAGATGTTGATGGGGATCGAAGCAGGCGTTCAGCTCTTCAGAAGATAACGCTTGAGTCACCTGGGGATGCTCACTAATCAAAGCACGAAAATCCCCATCGGGATTGTTCCAAGCTTGGTGAGCGCTCTCTTGGACAATTTTATAGGCTTCTTCGCGCTGTAGTCCTTTTTCCACCAGGGCTAGGAGAACCCGTTGGGAGAAAATGACCCCGCCATAAACGTTCATGTTGCGCTTCATGTTGTCGGGGTAGACCAACAAATTTTTCACCAGGTTGATGATCTCGCGCAGCATGAAGTGCATGAGAATACAAGTATCCGGCAAAACAACCCGCTCGACGGAACTGTGGGAAATATCGCGCTCGTGCCACAGAGCCACATTTTCTAAACCGGCGATCGCATGACCTCGAATAATTCTGGCTAAACCGGTGAGTCGTTCGGAGCGAATGGGGTTACGTTTATGGGGCATAGCAGAAGAACCTTTTTGCCCCTTAGCAAAATATTCTTCCACTTCCAGAACATCCGTGCGCTGGAGATTGCGAATTTCCACCGCAAACCGTTCAATAGAGGCTGCAAGGAGGGCAAAGGTTTGCAGATATTCGGCGTGGCGATCGCGGGAAATGACTTGAGTTGAGGCACAATCGGGTTGTAAACCCAACTTTTGACAGGCTAACTCTTCTACCTTGGGGTCAATATTGGCATAAGTTCCCACTGCACCAGAAATTTTACCAACCGCAATTTGGGACTGGAGACGACAAAGGCGATCGCGATGACGCAACACTTCCGCTAACCATCCCGCTAACTTAAAGCCAAACGTCATGGGTTCGGCATGAATTCCATGGGATCTGCCCACCATCACCGTATCCCGATGTTGAGCTGCTTGATAGCGGATCGCTTGCACCAGCTCCTCCACCTGATGTTGGATTAAATCCAGACTCGCCACCATTTGCAGAGCCAAAGCCGTATCCAACACATCCGAACTGGTTAATCCCAAATGGATATAGCGCCCCACATCCCCAACATACTCATTGACATTAGTCAAAAAGGCAATCACATCATGACGAACTTCGGCTTCAATTTCTAGAACTCTCTTGAGATCGAACTTAGCTTTCGCTTTAATCTCCTCTACAGCCTCAGCCGGAATATAACCCAATTCCGCTTGGGCTTCGCAGACCGCAATTTCAACTTGTAACCAAGTCTTTAGCCTAAAGTCATCTGTCCAAATTTCGCCCATTTCGGGCAGAGTATAACGCTCAATCACAGCTTGTGTCGCAGAAGTACCAACGACTTATTTTACCCTTGAAGGGCCCTTTCTGGCGATCGGGTGGAATCGAGTGTGCTAACTTTGAGTACAAGATTGCTCCATCTGTCAACCTTGTGGTCTTCTTCCCCTTTCTCCCCTTCTCCCCAATCCCCTGAATGGTTTGGCAAGCAACGTCCCAATACCTGAAACGTCTTCCTTTACGGCTGGTTTTAGTCGTGCCTTTTGTCCTGCAAATCTGCGCCACGGTGGGATTAGTCGGTTATTTGTCCTACCGCACTGGACAGGAGGCTGTGCAGGATTTAGCGGATCAATTAATGACGGAAATTGGCGATCGCGTAGAAGGGGACTTGCGCCATCGTCTTAAGGAACCTCATCAAATTAATCAAACCAATGCCCAACACATTCGCCTCCACCTTCGAGATCCCGATTTTTACTCACGCCTAGAGCAGAAATTTTTGTATCAAAGTCAACTTTATCAGTCCGTCACCTTTATCTATTTTGGCACGCCTGAAGGCGGCATTATCCTATCGGGACAAGGAGATGATGGACAGTCCATTATCCGGGTCACTGAAAACTTCGTCAGTGGCCCCTATTATAAATATTCTGTCGATAGCGAAGGCGATCGCCAAGACCTGTTAGAGACCACCACCTATGATGCCAGAACTCGCGGTTGGTTTCAGAAAGCAAAAGCCAACCAAAAAGCTGTTTGGAGTGATATTTATCCCTTTGTCTCCACCCAAAGTTTAGGATTAACCGCCAGTCTACCCATTTACGATCGACAAGGTGACTTTCAAGGCGTTTTAGGGGTTGATGTCTCCTTATCTAATATTAGTCAATTTCTGCAACAATTAAACATTGGTCAATCGGGACAGATTTTTATTATGGAGCGCGACGGAGCATTAGTCGCCTCATCCAATCAGGATCAGCAACTTTTTATTCAAGAGTCTAAAGAACAAATTTTTGTTGACAAAAGTCAAGATCAAATCGTTAAAGATACAGCCGTATTTCTCAAAAATAAATTTGGAAACTTTGAAGATATCAAGAATACTGACAAAATAGAATTTGATTTACAAGGAGAGACGAATTTCCTGCAAGTCTTTTCCTTGCAAGACGACCATGGTTTAGATTGGTTAATTGTGATTGTTGTGCCAGAATCTGATTTTATGGATCGCATTCATGCCAACACCAAGAATACGATTATTTTATGTGCGATCGCTTTAATTGTTGCTGTCATTATTGGGATTTTGACCGCTCGCTGGGTGACCTATCCTATCTTAACCTTAAATCGCTCCGCTCAAGACCTAGCTGCTGGCAGTTGGAACTCTCCCGAATTACCCGATCGCTCTGATGAATTAGGACAACTTGCTGTCTCTTTTCATAGTATGGCAGAGCAGCTTATTAAAACTTTTTCGATTCTCGATCAAAGCAATAAAGATTTAGAGCAGCGTGTAGCCGAAAGAACTGCCTCCCTAGCGGCGGCGGAAGCTGAATTGCGAGGCTTATTTGAAGCCATGACTGAACTGATTTTAGTCTTTAATCGCCAGGGAGAGTATGAAAAAATCATTTCCGGCAGTGAAGAGCTTTTAGTTCATAATAAGGAGAATTTGCTCAACCATAACATCCGGGAATTTATGGAACCAGAATTAGCAGATTGGCATTTAGAGACCATTGCCTATGTTCTGGAAGTGGGTCAGACCGAGAGGGTCGAATATCAGATGGATATTCAAGGCAAAAAACACTGGTTTGCAGCGAATGTTTCTCCGATTTCCGATCGTTCTGTGATCTGGGTTGTCCGAGATATCACGCCTCAGAAAGAAGCTCGAATTGCCTTAGAAAATGCCCTCGCGTTGCAGAAAGCGGTATTAGAATCCATTGCTGATGGTATTATTGCCGTCGATCAGTCTGAGCGAATTATTGCCTACAATAATCAGTTTATCAAAATGTGGAAAGTTCCCCCAGAAATTTTGGCTTCTCAAGATGTTGAGCAGCAGCGTCATTTTTTGGCCCAGCAAGTGGAAGATCCGATCGCTTTTTTGAAACGTCAACAAGAAATGGTGAACAGTCTAGACGCGGAAGGGGTTGGGATTATTCCATTTAAGGATGGCCGAGTCTTTGAACAATTTAGTCGTCCCCAAAAAGTTGGCGATCAAATTATGGGACGGGTGTGGGGATTCCGGGATATTACGGAGCGCAAGCAAGCAGAAGAGGCACTCAGACAGGAAAAAGAGCGATCGGAAAAACTACTCTTGAATATTTTACCAGAGGCGATCGCCGATCAGCTCAAACATAGTCAAAGCTCCCTAGCCGAAGATTTTGAATCCGTCACCATTCTATTTGCCGATATTGTCGGATTTACCCCCCTAGCTGCTCAAGTTCAACCCATTCAACTGGTGGACATGCTCAACCAAGTCTTTTCCACCTTTGACCAACTGACGGAAACCTATGGACTCGAAAAAATTAAAACCATTGGGGATGCCTATATGGTAGCCGGAGGATTGCCCGATCCCATGCCCAATCATCTAGATATTATGGCCCGGATGGCCCTGTCCATGCAAGCGTATATGGGTCAATTCAAAACCCCCATGGGGGACAATTTCCAGATCCGGATTGGGATACATATGGGTTCGGTGATTGCAGGGGTGATTGGGAAAAAGAAATTTATCTATGATTTATGGGGAGACACGGTGAATGTGGCTTCCCGTATGGAATCCTCTGGAGAACCGGGTAAAATTCAAGTGACGGAAACGGTTTATGAAGCCTTAAAAGAGCAATATATTTTAGAAAAACGGGGTAAAATTTTCGTTAAAGGGAAAGGCGAAATGGATACTTACTGGTTAGTTTCCCATAAATCGACGTTTCCATAGTCAGTCGCTACGGCTAAGAGGAGCGTCTCATTCCCTTAGTGAAATAGGCTAAACCAAAAGTAGTGAGTCCAGCCATCCCCACAACGTTGAAGGGTCGATTTAATAAGAGTAGGATCAGGGTCAACAATAGAATGCTACTGAATACATATCGACTTTTGAGGGACATGGTTAAACTCACCTGGATTGATTCACCTTAATTGAATGGACTAACCGAGCAAGGAATTAAATTCGGCTTTTAAGGCTTTGACATCTGCGAGTCTCGCCACCAGTAGGTTATCATTTCCCGCCCGATCGAGGCGCTCTTTCCAATGTTGAATCCCTTCGGCGTTGTTCATCCAGTAGTGGATGACGGTATCGACGACTTGATCTAATTCCCAACCCCTAGAAGGCGGAACGGGTTCAACAGATTGCAGAAATGCGTCTAGGGTACATTCATAGGTTGCTACATACTCAGCTCCTTGACGAGGATCTTCTGTGGCTTTCTCTTGTTGATGATTGAAAAAATGTAGGATGGGTGAAACCCCCAAAATGTCAAAGGTGTAATTCATTGACCTTCCTCCTGAATCTTAGGGTACGATCGCTCTTTGAGAGCCAATAGACTTGACTATAATTGGCGATCGCCGGGTTTTAAGTAACTGATTGTACGAATTTTGGATCGATCTTGCCACTTTATGTTAAGATCCATAAAACCTAACCCCTGGAGAGGTGGCAGAGCGGTTGAATGCGGCACACTCGAAATGTGTTAACAGTTAATAGCTGTTCGGGGGTTCGAATCCCCCCCTCTCCGTTCATAGCAGATCCGAAAAAACAACCCCAATTCAGGAGCTAGGGAGCCAGACGCTCCTACTCCGAAATCTCCAATGCTTTTCGGCTGTGGCCGACCGGGTTGCACTCAGCCACAGCCGCAACCTAAAAAAGGGGCTGGGGGCCCCTTTTCTGTGCATACCGAGTAAACAGAGAACAGTCAATAACTCGATCGCTCTCTGGGTTACCGTTCAGCTATGGGAAGATACTTGGACTCATGGCTACCCACATAGACTTGAGTTGGCCGGAAAATCCGGTTTTCTCCCAGTTGTTCTTTCCAGTGAGCCAACCAACCTGCTACCCGTGACATGGCAAACAGGGGTGTGAATAAATCGCTGGGGATACCCATTTTGCGATACACCAGTCCAGAATAGAAGTCTACATTAGGATAAATCCCTTTAGCTCCTAATTTCTCTTCGACCACTTTTTCGACCTCAACAGCGATATCGTAATAGCGATCGTGTCCTTTCTGCTTAAACAGCCGCTCGGCTAATTCTTGCAGAATTTTCGCTCTGGGGTCTTTGACTTTGTAAACTCGGTGGCCAAAGCCCATGATTTTTTTCTTGTTGGCAATACAGTCTTCAATGTAAGGGCGTACATTCTCTACTGTACCGATCGCCTCCAACATTTCTAGGACTTCTTCATTGGCTCCACCATGGAGGGGCCCGGCTAGGGTTCCTACCGCAGAGGCAACCACTGCATAGGGGTCTGTGAGGGTAGAAGCCGTAACCCGCGCTGAGAAGGTTGACGCATTCATGGTATGTTCCGCATGAAGGATCATACTCGCATCAAACACCCTCGCGGCGATTGGATCGGGAACCTCTTCCGTCAACATATATAAGAAGTTGGTCGCATAATCCAAATCATCACGCGGTTGAATGGGGTCATTTCCCTTACGCATTAACTTAAATGCAGCGACCATGGTTGGTAACTTCGCAATTAAGCGAATCACTGCATCTCGGATATATTGCGGGTCATCCAAAGCACGACGGGAATAAAATAACCCTAATGCTGCTGCGGATGCTTGCAGAGCATCCATGGGATGCCCGGATTCAGGAAAGCATTTCATCATATCCCGAATCCGATATTTAATGCGTCGATGATGACGAATTTCGGCTTCAAACTGTGCCAATTCCTCTTTGGTGGGGAGTTGACCCCAGATGAGGAGATAGGCCGTTTCAATAAAGTTGCTTTTATGGGCTAGTTCGGTGATGGAAATCCCTCGATATTCCAACAGTCCTTTTCCCCCATCAACATAGCTAATGCTCGATTGACTTGCGGGAATGCCTTCTAAGCCTGGCTTATACTCACAAGCGATTGTCGCCATAGTTTTCCTTACCATGCCTGTGAAGTGTACTGTCCCACATTACCAGAACCTTTTAGAAAAGGTATGCTCGTTTACACAAAATTCCGATTTTGGAAAATTTTCAGGGACTGACGGCTGATGGGGAGAACTTGAACGTCTTGCTGGGTAAGGGGAAGAGACGATCCGGGGCAAGAGGGATCTAGGTGGGCTTTTCCCGGTTCTCTAACATAAGGATTGAATAAAATCACGGGCAGTTGTCTTTTCCCACCCGGTCTGATGGTAAATTTGACGGTAACCGATCGCCTGATGGGGCGATCGCCATAACTGTTGGTGATCGACTCCTGGATCGGCATAAAATCCTCCATCTCCTAAACCCAAAACACTCGAACTCCAATGGGTAAAGTAATCATGGCTAACTCGATAAATGGGAAATGGCCCCATTAGCACCACTCCCCAAGCATCTAGAGCAATTAAGGCTTGAATTTGGCCGCCCAACTGATGCCACAGCCAACAAGCGGCGATCGCCCCTACGCTGCCAGCACTATAACTGATGACCGTAATTTTATCGGTTTGCTTTTCCGGATTGCCCCAGGTTTTGACCCACTCCCGAACATGGCTTCCTCCATCTAGAGGCAACCCAGTGCAGACGAGCTGGGGAGTGGGTAGCTCCATCGTGTCCAGGAAACAATCCGTTAAAGAGGGAGGATGAAACCCCGGACAAATGACAATTGCCATAATCTTAAGGCTCTGGGAATTGTTGGCGGCGATCGCCCCTTTTGGGAGATGCAATCTGGGGACGCGGCGATCCCGATCCCGACAACACCGGTTTAGGACTGCCAGGACCACGGGGCTTAAAGTAACTTCCTTGACGGCGACCACTAAAGCGAGGCGATCGCGGTTTGCTTCCCCTAGAAACTCGCCCTATACATAAAGCCTCCTGAATCACCAAATCTGTTCCTTCTCTCACCACATGGAACTCCCAAAAATAGTGCAAAATTCTACCGACTAGAGCGCCTTTTAGGGTGAGCTTAAACGATCGCGGCTTTTCCCCTTTCTTGCGCGGAGCTTGATTAATCTTAATCTTCACCTCTCCCGTTTCTAGGGAATGGAACACCACTTCTCCGCGAATCGAGAAATAATTATCAGCAATCAAGGGATGAAGGTTGGTCTCCGAGAGTTCAGGAGAATCCAGGGTTTCCGGTTCCCAAACTCCCATAATTTGCGTATGTAAATGATCCTCTTTCTCGCGATTGCGGGGATAGACGACCCAAAGATGTTCTACTTCCAAATCTAAATGTTTTTTCAGTAAACTCATCATGCGCCCCAGCAAAACCGCATCAATTTCTGTGCCATCTGAAGCAATTAGTGTTCCCTGGGTTAAGCGATCTCCAGGATAATATCGGCCACGAATTAAGCCAATAGCCCGGTATTGTAAGGGTTCAGAGGGAGCAGGAATCGGTTGAATGGGCTGCTCTGGGGATACGGAAGAAGATGCAGAGATATAAGAAGACATGCTTGACCAATGGGCGAGGAGTAGATAAGAGATGGGTAGTTAAACTGAAACCCTGAGCATAAAGCCAGGGTTACCAACAGGAAAAGCCTATTATAACAAGGCTTGGATTTCCCATTCTTCTATGCAAGCCCCGACCCACTAAATCCGCAGGATTTTGAACAAAACTCGATCTCCCCATCTCCCCATTCCCTTACAATAGCTAGATAAGAGTTCAAGGGATTTGGTGTGACGATTAAGCGTAGTAGTTGGGTAATCAATGCCATTTTGATTTTAGCGGTTGTCGCCTTGTTGGGGGTTTCAACTATTCCCCCGATCACAGAAGCCTTTCGTGCCTCCACCTCGGCCAGTTCTGAGGCTTCTCCGACTGCAACCGTAACCTCTCGTCAAGCAAAATTAGAAGCTCAGGAACGCGGCTATGAGTTGGTTTTGGAGCGAGAACCCGAAAATCAAAGCGTGTTGCGGGGATTGTTGGATGTGCGGTTAGAATTGCGGGATATTCCAGGAGCGATCGCCCCCTTAGAAAAATTAGTCCAACTCAACCCCCAAGATGTCCAGTATCAGGTGCTGTTGGCTGAAGCCAAGAATTACACCGGAGATCCCGACAGCGCCGCCGGGATTTATCGGCAAATCTTAAGCCAAAACCCCGGAGAAATGACCGTTTTGCAAGGCTTAGTTGACCTGCAACTGCAACAAAATAATCCCCAAGCGGCGATCGGGGTATTAGAAGAAACCCTGCAAAAAGCCACCACCGCCAATCAAACGGAAGCCGAAACCATCGATACCGCCTCCGTCAAACTCCTCTTAGGGCGCGTCTATGCCGACTTAGAGCGTTATGAAGAGGCGATCGCCGTTTACGACCAAGCCATCGAAGACAATGATACCGACTTTCGTCCCCTTTTAGGAAAGGCGATCGTCCTCCAACGCCAAGGCAAACCCGACCAAGCCAAACCCATCTTCGCCAGCGCCACCACCCTCGCCCCCCCCGAATACCAAGACGAAATCAATCGCCTCATGAACCAGGAGGAATAAGGAGACAGGGAGGATGGGGAGCGCAACAAACTCTTACCCCCCTTCTCCCGTGGGAGAAAGGGCAACAAACTCTTACCCCCCTTCTCCCGTGGGAGAAGGGGCTGGGGGATGAGGGCATCAACAACCCAGCAAATTCAGGCTACAATAAGAGATTGCAGCAAAAAAAGAGGTAACCCATGTCCCGTACCTGTCAACTCACAAAGAAAAAAGCCAACAACGGCTTCGCCATCTCCCACTCCCACAGACGCACCAAAAAACGCCAAGAAGTCAACCTTCAGAGCAAGCGCGTCTGGTGGCCCGAAGGCAACCGGTGGGTCAAACTCAAACTCTCCACCAAAGCCATCAAAACCCTAGAAACCAAAGGCATCCAAGCCATGGCCAAAGAAGCCGGAATCAACCTAAACCAATATTAATTCAGTCGAACCCATAGGGGTTTGGTCTCCAAACCCCCTAAAACAATCATTCTTCGCAACAGGCCAAAAAACCTGTAGGGGCGGGTTATACCCAAAGCTAGGACACCCATCATCAACTCTGTATTCATGTCGCGTAGCGAAACCCGCCCCCACCGCTTTTAACTTCTAAAGATTAATTTTTATGCCACCCCTGGGTAACCTAAACCTAGGGTAGTAGACCGGCAAGCTTAAAACTGTAGGTTGGGTTGAGGAACGAAACCCAACCTACACTCTTACCCCCAGTTTTAAGCTTGCCAAGCCAGTAGGGTGGGCACTGCCCACCTTGCTGCTAACTAACCATTCCAGCAGCAAACCCCACATCAACAGTGAATTCACAGTTGATGGTCATCGCAAAAATTTGTTAAGACAGAAAAGAGAATACCTAAATACCGATTCTTCATCCTTCTTAACCCAACCGAGGAGTGCGAGCATCTTGCTCGCTATCACCTCGCAAGAATCTCCCCTTCTTCTCAACTTCAACCCACCCTAGTGGTCACCCCAATCAGGGCTTGTATCGCATCTATCTTCCACATCTAGGACAGCTTCTATGTCTATCCAACGCCTACTCAGACATCTCCGGAATAGTTTCCTCAACCTAGGGCGAACCCTAACCCAATGGCTCTCCCGTTTCCTCAAACGAGGATTAGGTGGCCTCTTCCGTGTCGGTCGGGGGCAACAAGCAGGCTTCGTCCTCCCCACCGTCACCATGGTGATGCTCGTCGTCTCCCTGCTCACCCTAGCCATGTTACTGCGCTCCACCGACCGAGCCAAAAACGCCCACAATTTCCGGGTCAATGAAGCCACATTAAACGCCACCGCGCCAGCGTTGGATAGAGCAAAAGCGAAGATAGCCGCTATTTTTGACGACCCCAAAATTCCTAGGGGAACCCCATCCGATACCGCTTTTATGAGTTCATTTGGAGGACTAGGGAGTGGGATTGAAAAGTACACCTTTGGGGATGAAGTGCCGGTTAAGTTGGTTTACAACATAAAAAAAGACAACAAAATTTGCAAAAATAATGATGATGCTCAAACGGGTGAAGCAGATACTAATGCCCCTAAAAATACCAAGTGCGACGAAACCCTAAACACCGCCTGGAAATTCCCAGTCGATACCGATAACAACGGGAAATTTGACAGCTATACCCTCTATGCCATCCTCTACCGCAACCCAACCACAGATGGGGGAGAATTTGACCGCGCTCGCAACCCCCTAGAAGCACGCAACCTGCCCATGGAAGGGTCTACCAGCTCCGCATGTGCCAACAACACCGGAGGGGGAGCCAGCTTAGTCGGTGACTCGGACTGGTTTAAGTTGCCCAACGAGCAAAAAATCAAAAAAGCCTTCTTTGTGTATGCAGCCACCGTACCCATTGGCCCAGATGCAAATGGCGGACTGCCCACCGGTCTAGATGCCAATGACTATGAACTCTTTCCTGGGGGAACCAAAGGATTTTCTGCCCTCGAATATCAACAAGACTGGAGCCGCATTCCCCTAGCCAACAATGCCGTAGTCTACCAAGATGACTTATTACTATTGTCAGGGACGGAACAACGCTTCAATGGACGGATGATTACCAATAGTAACTTGATGGTAGGTAAGCAAAACAACAATGGTAAGACCTACTTCTATTTGGTTAGTGGTAAAAATTCTTGCTTTTACGATGAAGAAAGTAGCAAAATCAATGTTGGAGGGAATGTAGGGGCAGCTCAGTATAATACGACATCAGATAAACCGCCAGTAGACGAGATCCACCTGTTTAATGGAGAAGGAAATGACCCAAATGAGGTGAAAAACCAATTTGGGAAAAACACTAAAACAACAACATCATCTGGAGGTCAAGATGTCACCTATAACAACAATGCCTATAACCAGCGCATTGCTTATCTGGTGAATGCAGCCATGCAACTGCAATCAAACGATCTTTCAGACGACCTGAAAGAAGAGATAGATGGCCTCACCACTAATGAAAAAAAACAATTCTTTAGAAACTACTTCAGGGAACGGACTCGCTACGTGCCCTTTTTGGAAGTCCAACCAGGAGATAATGCCAAATTCATTCCAGATGTCACTATTCCTTTACAACTCCAAGATGCTGATGGGTATTTGGCTCCGATTAACAATAACACGGATGCAAAATCCTTTTTTGCTCTCTCCCATGATTCAGAGACAGCAGATAAAACAGGACTTAACCCCTTGCGTCCCCCCCACCAATGGATGTTTCCGGTTGACCCATCGAACAATGCAACCAGTTATGTCAAGAATAAAGCTGGTAGTAGTACACTCAGTTTAGATCTCGATGAAATTCCTGCAACTAATCCACGAGAGCGAGAGGGGAAAGAGCTGCAAATTGGCGATCGCGTTAACGTCGGCAATAACTTACCCTTAACCATCTACAGGGATGGGACTGAAGGTGTCTTTATCTCCGGTGAATTAATCGATCAAGAAGTGACCGGTAAAAAGTGGTTAGACGCATCTGGAAACGTTCCAGGAACGGGTCAAGGCGATCCCCGCACCAGAGACTCACAAGTGGTCAGCTTACCCGATTTAGGAGACACGGCCCGCGATGGACAGTGGGAAATTGATGCAGCCACTGATCCCAATGATAAATTTGATAACGTGGGTGGATTAAGAGTGATTACCGGTGCAGGGATTTATTTGCCGGGAGCCAATAGCAATACAACTGCACCTACTGTAGACGACGAAGAGCCAGGTAAAAATATCATTATCTGGCCAGATTATTTCCCAGTGGCTAAGAACCATCCGGAGGTTGTTTTTGATCATGACAATGACCCGACAACCGCTTCTGTTTCCGTAGATTCAGCAAATAATACCACTCGCCCTTATCTAAGGATGCGAGCATCAGTCGTTTATCACCACAGTAATAGCGCTTTCGCCGATAACGACTACCCAGAAGATGACAGTGGGAACAAAACGAATCAAACCCCCCTCGCTTGCGTCGCTAACTATTACGATCCAACGGATTCAGCCAGCGATACAGCAAACTCAAACAACGGCTCAGTTTACAGTTGGAACGCCAGTGCGTTTAATTTAAGTCTCTTACAATATCAAGCGGCACTGCGCTATCCCGGAGTCGTGTATAAGGATGGGAGTAAGGTATTAGGCGATCGCCTCGTCAATCCCTTACTTGCTTCTGCTTTAGACAAAAGCACCTCCGCATCTTCAACGGATCGCACCCTTGCCGAACAAACTGCCGTTGATGCTGCCATTTGTGCGACCCTGATTATGAATGGTGGCTCAAGCAGTAGCGATATCCCGGCTGATGCTATCAAAGAAGTTACCTTCCTCGATGCCCGGCAGATTAAAGCCAATGATGTTCATAGCCTGCAAGTCACCGGTGGTTCAGGCGGAACCTATACATTGGTGAATGGAATGCCTGATACTGACTTAGAGGTAGGAGATATTGTCAGTGTCGAGGAGCATTATGTTGATACAACATCTACTCCACCTGTAGACCAAAACCGACCCAAAATCATTCGAGGCAAAATCACAGCAGTATCTGGAGATGATATCACTATTTCCACAACTGATGCAGTTTATGCAGATGCTGATCCTTCGATTAGTGCAGATGGAACAGGGTGGATCACTGAAAGCTTAAGTGGTCGCTACGATCTTCCCATCGAAGAACGGTATCCCTTAGAAATTCGTGCCACTCAAATCGATCTCGATCTATTGAGGACAACAAGAAGAGGAACCTTTAACGATCCTCAAGAGTATCTCCTTCCCAATAGTGGACTCATCTATGCGACTCGCGAAGATGCCCTTCCCGATCAAACCACTTGGGTCAAAGATGGGACTGCCACATTCGATCATAACGTGGATAACGGTTCAGAACCCGACTTAGATCAAAGTGGCACAGACTACAAGCTCGACCCCACCCGCCGTCCCAATGGTATTGTTCTGATCAACGGTAGTCAACTGAACCGGGGAACAACAAACGACTACCGACCTGAAGAAAAAGGGTTTATCCTCGCCACCAACTTGCCCGTCTACATCAAAGGAGACTTCAACTTACATAGTGCTGGGGAAGAGTTTACAGATGCTCTAACAGCCAATTATAGTAACTTCTATAGCCGTACCGGTTTGAATGGCAGCTTTGCTTGTCGCAAAGGCCAACCGGGTTGTACCGGTGATGGAGATACTTGGCGCAGTGCCACTGTTTTTTCCGATTCCTTAACGCTGCTCTCCGACAACTTTGAGTTTGGAAAACGCAGTGATGGAGACTATAACCTCAACAACAACTATGGGGATGGTCGTTCTATCGCTAAACGTCGCAAAAATGGCTTCTTTACCAATGGCTTCGTCACCAACCGTGACTATCCCAGTGATGGCGATTACACCAGCTTTAGTGGGACTAAACCCTTTAGCTCCTACTTCAACAATTTTGTAACTCCCATTCAGCGCCGAGCCACATTCCCAGAGTATGTGATGGAAATCTGTGAAAAACTCCCCGTCTCTGAGTGCGAACCCAATGATTGGCATATTCCTATCGATAGACCAGCCGGAGATCAGTATGACCTGAATGGCGATGGTGATACTGATGATACTTTTACTTTCGGAATAGACTTAAATGGTAATGGTGACACCAATGATACTGACATCAGTGAATCAGCGATCGTACTAGACTGGAATGGTGATGGTGACACCAATGATACTGACATCAGTGAATCAGGGATAGACTTAAATGGTGATGGTGACACCAATGATACTGACATCAGTGAATCAGCGATCGTACTAGACTTAAATGATGATGGTGACACCAATGATAATGACATCAGTGAATCAGATTTAATCATATCCGATCCTAATTCTATCGAGGAATCTTCCCTTAGCAAGCTGCATAGCTATATGAACTTACAAGGTAAGACTCCGTTATCAACATCCGCTCAATTGGATAAAACTACGTTAAGTACTCTACTAGGAAAAACAGAAGCTGAGATACAGCGCTACCCTCGCCGTATTGCCTTTTTGAGAAATGACAAAAATGAGCTAATTTTAGATGAAACCACTCAAACCCCTATTGCTTTAGGTGTTGACAGCAATGGTTTCATTAAATACTTTTCCTATACAAATACTTCTGCCAGTGCTATCCAAGATGATGATGGTGAAATTGAACTTTTTCTTTCTACAGGACTCGCCAATACAATTCTTACCGCTTTCATAGACCAAGGAATTGTAACTGGATCAAACATCACCCCAGTAACTGGACTGCCAACGGCTGCAAGTGATGCTCTGTGGTTCCGAACCACAGACAACTCAAGTGACCCAACAGGATCTTGGGAATATGAGAGCAATAAGCCCTTAGCCTACTTAAACCCACTCACAGCCACTGATGAGCAACCCTTGCTCATTCCTGTCGTGCAAATTCATTGGACTAACAAAAATCCTGGAAGTTTTAACCCTGATGATAATGACACCATGTCCAATAGAACCAGTTGGGTACAACATGCAGAAAAAACTACATTTAACTTGGTGTTTGTAGCAGGAGATTCTCCAGGAAGACCGGGTGAAGTAAACGGGGCTTTGGCAAACTTCCCCCGATTTCTAGAAAGTTGGACACCTAACGGAACAGAGGTGAATGCCAATATCAGTGGTTCATTTATTCAGAATGGACGCAGCACTTATGGAACAGCTCCTTTTTGGGTATTGTTGAAGGACGATCCTCTAGAGTTCACGTACGACGAACGAACTGGCCCATTTGATGAAGTTCAAGCCTACCGAGCTGCCAACAACAGTGGATTACTTCCCTACTATGATCCACCTAACCGTTCTTGGGGGTTTGATGTGGCTCTGTTAACCCAAGCACCTGACTTGTTTGCCCAACGGTTTGCCATCAAGGATGATACTCCTCCCAATGAGTTCTATCGGGAAGTCAAACGGGATGATAAATGGGTGCAAACCCTGCTCTGTGCTGCTCAACCCGACAAGCGCGTTGACCCCACAGATGCAACTAAGACAGTCGCTCAAGGCGGTGGGTACGAGGATGCTGACGATCCCTATGATAAGGACGTGACCATTACTGAGAACGACACTGCTGTTAATTATCAGTTTGCCATCTCCGCAGATCAACGCCCTGATACTTGCCCAGTTCCTAACAACTAATATCTACCCTAGCTCTAACCCTTACGAGGTCAACCCATGAAACCTATACTCCGAAAACCCCACCCCCATTCCTCCCCGCCCAAGGGTGAGTCTGGCTTTACACTGATTGAATCCTTGGTTGCCGTCGTCATCCTGACGATTATGTTAGTGGGAATCGCCCCGGTGATTGTCCTGGCAACAGCTACCCGCATTCAAGCGCGGCGGGTAGAGCTGGCAACACAAGCCGCTCGATTCTACATTGATGGTGTGCGAGCTGGAAGTTTACCTGCTCCCAATTCAGTGGTTGAACTGAAAGAAGAAGTCGATCCTGCAACCCGTAAATTCAAATCGAAACGCGAAGATTTTGCCAAAACTGGTGCGCCTGCCCAATCTTCTTTTCCAGCAACTTGTCCCCCAGCTAGTCCCAATGACTACGAGAAGGGAGGATATTGCAAAAATCAAACCCTTGCTAATGCAAAAGAAGCTTCAGCAACGGATGTCAGTTTATATTGCTTTAATGGAGACGATCAGACAGGCTGTCAAGCCAGTAGTCCCAATGATTTTATTATTCAAGCCTATCGCAGCGTGACGGATAAGACTGAAGCTACTGAACAATCCCAACTCGATCAAGGTTATTTATTGGGGATTCGGGTTTACCGAGCGGATGCGTTCAAAGAGACGGGCACACTCTTAACTTTTTATGCTAATGGTGTTCAACAGCGTGCTTCTGGAACAAGCTTGAATGTGAAAGCACCGTTGTTGGAAATGACCACAGAAATTCAAGGCGATAGCGATAGTCTCGATAGCTTTATTAATCGCTATGGAGGAGGGGGTTAATCATATCAAGTA
This sequence comes from Roseofilum capinflatum BLCC-M114, assembly GCF_030068505.1. Lineage (NCBI taxonomy): Bacteria > Bacillati > Cyanobacteriota > Cyanophyceae > Desertifilales > Desertifilaceae > Roseofilum > Roseofilum capinflatum. The sequence goes on along the minus strand of NZ_JAQOSO010000040.1, from coordinate 4,641 downwards.
GGGGCGAAAAATTTTTCACCTCTATCCAATGCAATGGCAAGGGTTCAATAGGTTTAGGGGCAATACTGATGTTTATGTTACTGAATGCTTTATTAAAAAGCCGTCGTAAGGGGCGCAGAAATCAAGGGTTTACCTTAATTGAGTTGTTGGTGGCTTTAGTCGTTGCCTCAATTATGATTAGTAGCTTGCTGGGGTTTATGGTGGATATCCTCACCAAAGACCGCAATGAGCAAGCGCAGTCAGCAACTCAGCAAGATATTCAAGCCGCAGCCGATTATATCCGCCGAGATTTAGAGACGGCGGTGTATATCTATGATGGCGAGGGATTAAGGGCGATTTCGGGTAATTATAGTACAACCGAGTGTAGTAGTCCTGTGTCACCAGGTTCTTATACACCTCCAGCTAGTTGTAGCCAAATTCCCGTCATCGATAATGGGGAAGGACTGCCGATACTAGCCTTTTGGAAACGCAAGTTTTTAGATAAAAATTTGAATGTTACGGTTACAGCCAACCCGACGAGTAGAAGAGTTGGACAATTAGTTAAGTTACCGAATGGCGATCCAAATGAGCAAGATTATCAAGTCTATGCTCTAGTTGTCTATTATCTCACCAATGCTAATAACGGAACCTGGTCAAATGCCATGCGGATTAGTCGGGTTGAGCTTCGCGATGGCATTGTGGATACCGGTGGAAATCCTCAAGATGAGACAATTGATGGGGTGGCCTACGATCTCAACCCTAGTCCTGGATATGCCAATTTCGACCTCTCGATATCTGGGGATAGCATACACGAGAAGATGGAGAAATGGCAGAAAACAGCTACAGCTTATGATTTGAGTAAAACACCCATACAAGTTTTAGTCGATCATATTGACCATACAACATTAGCTGATATTACTCCTGAGACTTTTCCGAATGCTGTGAATTGTCAGGATGCTTTTCCAAACAAAGAAGCTCCTACTCCTGCTCCTACAGCTCCTGATGAACCTTGGCAAAGTCCGAATTATGGTGCGGCAGATTTTCCGACTGCGTTTGATGCGTTTAAGACGGATAGCTTTTTTGCCTGTGTAGATTCCGATGGGGGAGTGGCTCAGATTTATATTCGAGGCAATGCTTTAGCGAGGATTAATCCGAATAACCCAGATAAGTACAATCCTAATAATGATCGGACAGCACTCTTTTTCCCGACGACGAGTATTCAAACGAAAATTAGGGGAAGGGTTCAGTAGTTAACAATTAACAATTATAGAAGACTTTTAGGGGAAGGGGATATGAATCGGGAACTTGGACAACATCAAAAGCAATGGGGTAGAAATTGGCTCCATCAGCTCCAGTCAATGGCTAGGAACAATGATTGTAAAGGTGAACAGGGGTTCACGTTAATTGAGTTAATGGTGGTAATTGCCCTAATTGGTATTCTCAGCACCATTGCGGCTCCGACTTGGTTGGGTTTTGTGCGACAACAACGGGTGACTGGGGTAAATGATGATGTTTCTTTGGCGCTGCGGGAGGCACAAACCAAGGCGAGAAGCACGAAACTTGCCCAGAGTGTGACGGTGCGGGTGACGGCTGAGGGTATTCCGCAGGTGGCGGTTCATAAGAAGGATCGTAGAGCGGATGATTTAAAAGATCAAGAGTGGGAAAACTTGGGATCGGAGCGGGGCATTTCTGGGGATCAGATATTGTTGTTTACGAATCTTGTCGTCAATGAGCCAAGTAGTGCAGAAAAGAATGATGGTTTTAAGAATAAACTAGATGAAAACATTACCCAAGATACTTACCCTCAACCCAAGGGGGATCAAGGGCCGGTAACGATTGTGTTTGATCAAGATGGGAATTTAGATCCTTTAACTGATCCTAAGCTAACTGATGCTAATGGTAATAGTAAGGGTTTAATTATTGGTGCGGCTGTACCTCTTGGGAATGACCCGACGAAACCGGTGGCGAATACGCAGCGTTGTGTGATTGTGAGGACGTTGTTGGGGGCGATGGAGTTGGAGTCGGAGAGTAATTGTAATCCTTGGTGAGGTTGATTTAAGTAAAGATTAGTTCATTGGTCATGGGTGCAAATGTTGAACTATCGGGGAAGAGAAGGGGGCTTTACGCTGATTGAGTTGTTGGTGGTTATTGCCCTGATTGGTATTTTAATCGCTATAGCACTGCCGAGTTATCTGGGATTTGTGCGGCTGCAAGAGTTGAAGTTAGGGAGAGAACAGCTTCATCTTGCCCTTAAGGAGGCTCAGAGCAATGCGAAACGGGATAAGTTGGTGTGGCAGGTGAGTTTTCGCAATAACCCGCATCCCCAGTATGTTGTGCATAAAGAGTTGCCGAGTGGCTCTGATTTGACGGGTTTAAATTGGCAAGATTTAAATCCCAATATTTTGATTATTGATGGAAAAAATCAGAATGAGACGACGTTTTATCAGTATACGAGGGGGGTAAATGAGGGGATTTGGCGGATACAGTTTAATCATCATGGCCATCCGAATGGGCAGTTAGGACGGATTACGGTGGGGTTTAAGGATAGCGATCCGGAGGATAAGCGCAGACCTCTGCGGTGCGTGATTGTGTCTACGTTGTTGGGAGCGATGCGAACGTCCCATGAACAACGGACAAAGCAGAATGGGAAATATTGTTATTAGGTTATACAGCAAACCTAAATGAGTTATGTAATGGCTGCCCCTCATCCCCCAGCCCCTTCTCCCGCAGGCGCTGCCCTGAGCGAAGCCGAAGGGAGAAGGGGAGCATACAGCGCTTCGCGCTGTGATGGGGGAATGGGGGGAACAAACAGCAGACTGGGTAGGACTTTGAGCTATTTTTGCTATCGTTCAAAACAGTCATTAATGTACCTCATAGCAGCGACAACTGCTGTATTGCGGTGTTGTCCTGCCTACCCTACAAGGATTGGTCATCATAGCGGGTTAATCGGATTTGATATAATCAGGGCTTACGCATTAAATCTATCAGTAGGGTGTGTTAGCGAAGCGTAACGCACCCTACTGCTATATATGGAGTCGTTGCGTAAGTCCTAATAATGAATGGTTTTGGGAGTTGGATACACTGCACAAAGGGCTATATTGCGCTATGTAAACAAAAATTAATGGCTTCTTGGATGTCATGAGTTTGTTGGGGATAGGTCATTTTGGGTCGGGTGATGGTAATTAAGGGAATTCCCAAACGATCGCACAGTTGACGCTTGATTGCCTCTCCTCCTGCATTTCCGGATGCTTTGGTTACTACTAGAGAAATCTGCCAATGTTGCCAGAGGGCTAACTCTAGAGCTTCGGGAACCGGGGGACGGATGGCAATGAGGCGATCGCTGCTAAATCCTGCTTCTTGTGCGACTTGAATGGAGTCGATAGACGGTAGCACCCGCGCAAATAAGGTCGCCCGGTGTTGCCAAGGTTGAAATAAGGGTAGGCGTTGCGATCCGACGGTTAAAAACACGCGCTGATCGGTCAAATATTCCCCCGTCAGTAGGGTGGCAAAACTGTCTAAGGTCAGGTTCCGATCGGAGTCAGAAGAAGCGGTTACAGGGGGTCTCTCGTAGCGCAAATACGGTATTTTAGAGCCTTCAGAATAGGCGATCGCCTGTTGGGAAATTTGCCGCGCCCAGGGATGACTGGCATCTAAAATTAGGCCAATTTGGTGCGATCGCCGAAACTCATCTAAACTTGATGCTTTTAACTTGCCCACCTTCACTGTTAACTGCGGGCAACTCGGATAAAGGGATCTCGCGGACTCAGTAGTTACCGTGACCACACACTCTAACCCCTGTTCTACTAAGCCTTGAGCCAACTGGCGGCTTTCCGAAGTCCCTCCAATTAACCAAACTTTAGCCATGGGTGGCGATCGCCTCACGGATACTTAACTGCATAGAGATGGAACAGCTCGCCCTCTTGTTTTTTAACCACCTTTCCTCCCACCGCACGGATCGGCTTTTGCCAATCTTCTAAAGGCTCTAGAGCCACTTCAGCACCCAAATAGGTCTCCAAAATCGCCCAATTTTCCGCCAACTCCACCTCTGGGTTTAGCACATCAAACACCAGCATTCCCCCAGGTTTAAGCACCGACTTCACTGCCAGCATCACCTGTTGCCAATAGTCCAAAGAAAAATAACAACTCCATCCCGTGGCGATCGCCAAATCAAACTGTCCTGGGTCATAATCTAACTGATGAGCCGGCCCCAACTTCACCCCCTTAAACAACTTAGAATTTAATTGGGGGCCGCGAGAATTCAGAGCTTCCTGAGCTTCCTTACTAATCTCTTGGCCATAAAACACCGCCTCCCATTCTCGCCAAGGATAAATCAAAAAACTCACCCCACAGCCAAGATCCAAACATTTTTGCCCCTTTTTCGGCTTACACACCTGCCAAAACTCAGATGTAAGTTTCGGGGTTAACTCCCCACTCATCCATTGCCGAAAAATCGGCATCTCTTCCACCTCCGGCGGAACCTCAAACGCATCTCCTCGATATTGGCGATTAAACCGCAGCGCCACCGCCGCGAGTTGCTCCTCTAGAGCCTCTGTAGAAAAATTTTGCAGTCCAAAACCGGAAGCATTACTTAAGCGTGTCATATTTTAGGGAATGGGGAATAGGGAATAGGGAATGGGGAATAGGGAATAGGGAATAGGGAAT
>NZ_JAQOSO010000039.1 GCF_030068505.1 Roseofilum capinflatum BLCC-M114 | reverse complement strand
CTCCCGAAGTGGTTAAGCCTGCTCCGGACATGGTTAGCCCTGCTCCCGAAGTGGTTAAGCCTGCTCCGGACATGGTTAGCCCTGCTCCCGAAGTGGTTAAGCCTACTCCCGAAGTGGTTAAACCTACTCCCGAAGTGGTTAAACCTACGCCTGACATGGTTTCTGCTGCACCAGACATGGTTAAGCCCATTCCCGAAGTGGTTAGCCCTGCTCCCGAAGTGGTTAAACCTACTCCCGAAGTGGTTAAGCCTGCTCCCGCTCCCGAAGTGGTTAAACCTACTCCCGAAGTGGTTAAGCCTGCTCCCGAAGTGGTTAAGCCTACACCAGAGGTGGTTAAACCTACTCCCGAAGTGGTTAAGCCTACACCAGAGGTGGTTAAGCCTACACCAGAGGTGGTTAAGCCTACACCAGAGGTGGTCATTCCTGCACCAGAGGTGGTTAGCCCTGCTCCTGAAGTGGTCATTCCTGCACCAGAGGTGGTTAGCCCTACTCCTGAAGTGGTTAGCCCTACTCCTGAAGTGGTTAAACCTGCGCCAGAGGTGGTTAAGCCTGCACCAGAGGTGGTTAAGCCTGCGCCAGAGGTGGTCATTCCTGCACCAGAGGTGGTTAAGCCTGCGCCAGAGGTGGTCATTCCTGCACCAGAGGTGGTCATTCCTGCACCAGATTCAGTTTGCACTGATGCTGCGGGGGCAGCCCATTTGCCTACACCAGAAGGGAAGACGTAGGAACTGATAGCTTGGGCAGTTTCGGAGCCAAAGACGGAACCGGCAAGACGTTTGGCTTCTGCTTCGCGTGCGAGTTGATACAGTTCATCGGCCTCGGTGGTTTTACGGCCAGGGGGATCGAGGGTGAGGAGCCGATCGCCACTGCCGAGGGTTTTTTCCCAGTTTACGGTCATAAACTTGTCGTCTACCCAGTCGGAGGGATAGATGGGGGGGATGGTAACGGGGGCAGAACGTGCCAGAATTAACCAGCGACCATCGGGACAGCGATAACCAATATCAACGACATAGATGCGATCGCTAATGGGAATGGGAATATACCATTCTCTGGCTAATTCGTCGCAGGGATATTCCTGCATACTGTGGGGGCTTTCGTAGTTGATGTTGAGATCGGTAACATCGTAAATTCGTAGGGCGAGTTGTTGTCCCCCTTGAATGCGTAATTGTTCTTTTTGCTCGTTGCTAATATCCCAGTAAGCATAAGCCCATTGAGGATCGCGAGGCATTAGGACAATGCAGGGTTGACCATAACCAATGGGTAAATCTGTTAACCCGTCATCTACGGAAGCCAAAATTTCTGGATCAAAGGAGTTGCCCACTTCAAACTTGGCAGCTTCTACAGTTTCTTGAGAGTCCATTGGTTCAGTCTCCATATGGTTGTCCATAGATGTATGAGTAGAGTTTTGGGCTTCGATAATGGCTTGCAGGAGTTCGGACTTACGCATCCGGCTATAACGGGAAATCTGATATTCACTGGCGACTTTACGCAATTGTCGTAAGGTCATCTCGGATAAGGGAGGACGGTTATTGGTCATGGACAGGCTCTCCTAATGTCTTAATCGTTAACTCAAGGGTTGAGCTTGGGGATCAACTGCTTAACATATTGCAAAAAAAAATAGGGTAGTGCAAGGGGAACGTCAGGGAATTTTGGGTGATTTGACGGGATCTCAGCTCGATCTCCATGTTTTTGTCATAGAAAGATGACTTTTGTTGGGTTCATCAGGAATTTAAGTCATCATTTCATGACAATATGAAGGGATCGGTAAAAAGAAGTGAGTAGACACGATAGAATACAATCCATTATGCCTAAAATTAGGCAGTACAAATACTCAGAGTGAACAAATACAGTTATTCATGACCCCAGCGCAGCCGAGAGAAATAGAGACCCGTCCAGGCAGTAAACACGGTCTCATTAGTCGGGTACTTTCTCCCGCCTTACAACTGTGGCTCCGATCGCAAGCAGAAGAAATCCACGATTTACATCTGAGGATTGATGCAGGCGATCGCCAAATTCTATCCGGTCTCATTCCCCATGTCGCCGTCCAAGCCAGTCAAGCCATCTACCAAGGACTCCATCTGAGCCAACTTCAGCTCGAAGCCGACACCATTCGCACGAATTTACCCCAAGTTTTGCGGCGCAAACCCTTGCGTCTCCTTGACCCCATTCTCGTCAAGGGGCAACTCCAAATTACGGCCCAACAACTCCAAGACTCCCTCACCCCTGGAGGACTGCTCTCCCAAGGACTCACCGAATTTCTGCGAGAACTACTCAAAGCCAGTCAAACAAATGGCGGCGATCGCCTCCTAGCCACGTCTTCCCCCCAGTGGCACACCATTACCCTCGGTCACCATCAACTCAGCCTAGAAGCCACCTGGCCTCAACCTGACGATCCTCACGCCTGTCTCAAAATAAACAGCAATCTAGACCTGATTCAGGGTCATTTACTACACTTCCATTCCCTTACCATTGACACTCCACCAGGCTGGTTCACCCAACCCTTAGACTCCCTCGATATCGAACTCGGAACTGAAGTGGCCCTTGAACAGCTCCACATCAGCCCGGAAAAAATCTTCTGTATCGGTCAAATTACCGTTCTCCCCTGATGGTTAGACTGAATGCTCCCACCTGAACTTAGGACAGCAAACCCCGATCGCGTGCAGTTTTGAGCCAATTGGGGTATTCTGTCATCAACAAATCATACAGCTCTTGGTCGGCGATCGCCTCCGGATCTTCCACACTAAAGAAATCCGCATTATCGAGATATCGTCCCTCCAAATCATCTAAGTTTTCCAAAAACTCAAACTGACTCCCCCCACTCAAAAAGCCTAAAATACCTCCACGTTTGGCTTTAGCATCCTTACTCGACTGACCAATAGCCATAAATTGCCAGAAAATCGGCTCATAGGATGACCACTGTAACTGTTGTTCAGACTGAGCTTGATCGAACGGTCTCCCATCCGTAACAAACATCACGTAAACCGGTACATTCGCCTTCAAAGGAGAGTGTCGGCTTCCTCCCCCACCATCAGGAAAATAGGCATTTCTAATCCCTTGCAAAGCGGGAGCATAATTCGTTCCCCCTGCACCCCCATATTGGTTATAGGCTTGACCGATAAAATTATGGAAATTCTCCACCGTCATCTCTCCCCGATTCTGGGCATTTCCTGCAAACAGGAAAATTTTAATCGCTCCATCATCATCAAACCGACAACCAAGGGCTAATATTTTCTCCGCTAACCGTTGAATCTTCCCTGAGTTATACAGAGAATACATGGAACCCGACACATCTAAACAGAGAGCCACTTGCGCTTGATGATCGGTTAAATTCGCCTTTTGCAGAGAAATATCCGCTTTTTTAACCAGATCAAATAACTGGGGTGCTTCCTTTTCCAATTTCTTCTCTAACTCAACCGCTTTTGTTCGGCGAGAGGGTTGGGGGGGTGCAGGTGGGGTGGCTCCTTCTTGATGATATTGGTCTAAAAAACCTTGTAATCCAGAATTATAGCCTTGACCGAGGGCATGAAAACGCCATTGGCTATCTTTTTGATACAGGCGACCAAATTCGAGGGCGGTTTCTGAGGTAAAGGGTTCGGTTAAGGCATAACGGGCTAATTCTTCCTGAGTTTGAGCATTGGAGATGGCCATAAAGGCCTGCTCAATGTGGCGAAAACTTTGATTTTTCTCGACTCCTTCATGGATGGTGACCACAAACACTAATTCAGTAATCAGGGCACTCAGTTGGCTCAAATCGAGCATAAACCGTTGCCGACCTTCTTCACAATTTTCAACTCTCTGCAAAGCGCGATCGGGCGATCGGGGATTATTATAAAAAACAAAATACTCTTCCGCAGGAATCAAACCATTAGCCCCTAACATAAACACCGAGCCATCCACCTCATAGCCCGGTTCTGTAGCACTCCAACCTACCTCAATCTGGAGGTGTTGCACTTGGGGATAATTTTGGGACAGATTCAACCGTGCCCCTTTGCTTAATTCCGTAGTCATAGATCTAAATTTAATACTTTCTACTTGACCAACACAGACACTCTATAATTATTGCTAGTCTAGCCTATGTTTTGCGGTTATGAGTGAGAAAGAAGGTTACAAATTAAATGCCCCGGCCCATCTAGAGCAAAAGGAACAATCGTTTTATCCGCTTTGATCCGGACTTTTTGACGACAATTATAGATTTCTATCGGATAGGTGCGATCGTTCACTCGCACAGATGCACGATATTCCCAACTAAATGTCGGCAGGGCATCTTTATTTTCCGGGGACTTCTTGTTGTTGGACATATTGCTTAAGCTGTTCTACCGTTACGCCACCACAACTAGCAACAAAATAAGATCCAGTCCAGAATACAGGTTTCCGATAAAATTGTTGGAGATAATCGTCAAATTCTTTACGGATTAAACGGCTAGAAACCGTTTTAAGATTAGCAATAAATTTACTTAAGTAACCAAGACAAGATGAGCGGTAAGTGCGTAAACCGACCTAAATCCTTTATCATACTGAGTTGACATTGCAAGCGGTAAGTTATATACTGGTAAAATGATTTTAACCTACGAGTACCGATTGCGCCCAACAAATCAACAGGCGGCCCAAATCGATTGGTGGCTAGAACTACTGCGGCGACATTGGAACTATGCTTTAGGTCAAAGGTTGGACTATTTAAGGCGAACTCGTTCTCAAATAGATCGATGTAGTTTAGTGTCTGAACCTATTGGCGAGATACCAGAACAGGTCAATTACTACACGCAACAAGCAGCACTTAAAGAAACCAAGGTTTTGTTCCCTGAATACCAAGAAATCTATTCGGAAGTGCAACAAATTAATCTGCAAAGATTAGATAAGGCATGGAAAAAATGGAGAGTCCCCGATAAAAGTGGCAAGAGAGGAGGGCGACCGAGGTTTAAAAAAGCAGGACAGTTGAGATCGTTTGAGTTTTCGAGAGTTAATCATCCGAAATCCACAATTAAATTTGATGGGAAAAATCTGATAACGACACGATTGGGGAAAATTCTCGTTATCAGGCATCGTCCTATTCCAGAAGGTTTTGAACTGAAAACCGCATCAATTGTCAAAAAAGCAGATGGTTACTACGTTTGTTTGGTAATTAAAGATGACACAATCGCTCAACTATTGCCGTTAGAAACCATCAAATCAGCAGTAGGAGCAGATGTCGGACTTAAAGAATTTTTAACAACTTCTAACGGAGAAACCGTTGCCGTTAAACAACACTATCGCCAGGCTCAAAAACATCTAGCCCATCAGCAACGTCGATTAGCAAGAAAACAGAAAGGCTCGTCTAATTATCTGAAGCAACAAAACCAAATTGCTAAACTTCATCAAAAAATAGCCCGCCAGCGAAAAGATTTTCATTATAAAATAGCCCATGCCCTAGTTAAAACCTATGACTTAATAGCAGTAGAGGACTTAAATATTAAGGGATTAGCCCGTACTCGATTAGCTTCATCAGTTCTTGATGTAGCCTGGGGACAATTTATTAATATCTTGGAAACAGTGGCAGTAAAATGCGGTGTCCGGGTAGTAAAAGTAAATCCTCACGGCACCAGTCAAAATTGTAGCAATTGTGGTGCAAAAGTTCCGAAGACTCTATCAATTCGTACTCACGAATGTCCGAAATGCGGATTAATAATGGATCGCGACGAAAATGCGGCGGTGAATATTCTCAATCGAGCAATAGAACAAATACAGGCGGTGGGTCTCATCGTTTCTGCTTGTGGAGGCTTAGACGTTAGTCAGCCAGTGAAGCAAGAAACTTTAAAAGGAGAATGGGTTCAACTTAGTCTCTTTTGAGAGCTTCCCGTCATAATCTTTGATTTGACGGGAGAGAACGTCACTAATATTTAGCACTGCGCTTAATGGTGAGAATACAAATGCGATTATTGCCCTGTTGACGACAAATTGAGGCTTGTACAGGAGCAATATTAACAGTTAATAGAATGGCGAGCATCAACAGCCCAGCAAAAATACGCGGTAAACAATTTAGGCTTGGCAACACTCTACATTAACTTAAACTTTCGGTAAAACAACTTGGTGAGATTGATCCTGATACTTACCCAATCGGTCTTCATAAGTAACCTTACAGGGTTCTCCTTCAAAAAATAACAATTGGGCAATCCCTTCATTCGCATACACTCGACAGTCAGCACTCGAAGAGTTGGAGAGTTCTAAGGTCAGATGGCCGCGCCAACAGGCTTCTGCGGGGGTGGCATTCAGGATAATAGAACATCTAGCATATGTGGACTTACCCAAACAAATGACCGTAATGTTAGGGGGAACGTCTAGGCGCTCTAGGGCAACACCTAAACCGTAACTATGGGCAGGAATAATAAAAAAGTCTCCCTGTTCATCCTGGTGCAGGGGAACAGATTCGAGATTTTGGGAATTAAAATTTTTCGGATCGACGACTGTACCGGGAATGTGCTTAAAGATGAGAAATTCTTTAGGACTTAATCGAATATCATAACCATAGGAGGAGGCTCCATAACTTAAGACTTTTCTGACTAATCCATGGTCTTCTTCGATCGCCCGAATCAATGAAGGTTCAAACGGGTCAATCATCCCACTCTGGGCTTGTTCGGCAATCCACTTATCATTCTTGAGCATATCTGAATTCTAGTTTATCAAGACTTTAGTCATCATACATGAAGTGTTTCCTTCTTGTATCAGGTTCGTATCCTGTGTACCTTAATCTCCCCTCGCGTAGGGGAATTAAGGCGAGTGAGGGGCGAGATTGCCCCTCTCCCTAGACCACTAAACACTCAGGATAGACTCTTGAATCGTCTTATTAAAAATAATCCGACCGGGAGTCGTGCGAATATACTGGCAGAGCTGTTCCCCTTCGGCCGTTTCCCGCACTCGACGATAGAGGTAAACCCGGTTAACGGTTCCGTCTTCGAGCTGTTCTTCGGAGACGATTTCATCATCCTTTTCGGGGGATTCCACCTCACCGTCATACCGCACCCAGATATAGGTATGTAGCTCTACTTGATCTTGATCGTAGGCTCGAATAGCATCATCTAAAGAGGCAAAAAAGCGATCGCCCCCTTTCTGCGCCCAAGGATTTTCCGCCGTTAAATAGTAACATCCCAACACCATATCCTGAGACGGCGTAATAATCGGCCGTCCCGTCGCCGGAGACATCACATTATTCGACGCTAACATCAACAACCGCGCCTCAGATTGGGACTCCAAAGACAACGGCACATGCACCGCCATTTGGTCGCCATCAAAGTCAGCATTAAACGCCGGACAAACCAACGGATGTAACTGAATCGCTCGCCCTTCCACCAACATCGGTTCAAAGGCTTGAATCCCTAACCGGTGCAACGTCGGAGCGCGGTTGAGCAAGACCGGGTGACCTTCAATCACCTCTTCCAGCACATCCCAAACACTCGGATCATTCCGTTGAATCAGCTTTTTGGCCGCCTTAATATTATTCACCAAACCTTGACGAATTAAGCGATGAATCACAAACGGTTGGAACAATTCGATCGCCATTTCCTTCGGTAGACCACACTGGTAAATGTGTAACTTTGGCCCCACCACGATCACCGAACGACCGGAATAATCCACCCGTTTTCCTAACAAATTCTGCCGGAACCGGCCCTGTTTCCCCTCAATAATATCCGACAAAGATTTCAACGGCCGGTTATTGGCTCCCACCACCGTGCGACCTCGCCGACCATTATCAATCAGAGCATCCACCGCTTCTTGTAACATCCGTTTTTCATTACGGACAATAATCTCCGGTGCTAAAATCTCTTGCAGCCGAGCTAACCGATTATTCCGGTTAATCACCCGACGATAAAGATCATTTAAATCGCTCGTGGCAAACCGCCCCCCATCCAACTGCACCATGGGACGCAAATCGGGCGGAATCACCGGAAGCATACTTAAAATCATCCATTCCGGTTTAGAACCCGTAGCAATAAAGTTATCAATCACCCGCAAACGTTTGATTAACTTCGCCCGTTTTTGCCCCTTAGAATTAAGGATATCTTCCCGCAGTTGTTCCGCTACCGTTTCCAATTCTAAATCGCCTAATAAGCGCTCAATGGCTTCTGCACCAATGCCCACTTCCACGCCAATTAATTCTGACTCTTCAGAATACAATTGGTCTTCAATGTCCATCCACTGGTCTTCATTGAGCAGTTGTTTATAACTGAGGGGGGGAATTTCTTCATTGGTTTTGGCCACTTCTGGCGTATTACCGGGATCGAGAACAACATAGGCATTAAAATACACAATTTGTTCCACATCCCGCAAAGGCATATCCAGCAGAATCGCCATATAACTGGGTATTCCTTTTAAGTACCACACATGGGCAACTGGAGCGGCTAATTGAATATGACCCATGCGATGGCGACGCACTCTAGATTCCGTGACTTCTACGCCGCAACGCTCGCAAACAATCCCGCGATGACGAACTCGTTTATACTTTCCACAATGACATTCCCAATCTTTAGCTGGCCCAAAAATCCGCTCGCAGAAGAGGCCATCCATTTCGGGCTTGAGGGTACGATAGTTAATGGTTTCTGGTTTGGTCACTTCCCCAACCACTGACCCATTGGGAAGGGTTCGCTCTCCCCATTGCCGAATCCGGTCAGGAGAAGCAATACCAATTTTGACGTAATCAAACCGTTGTTGCTGATTTTTCATTGCTGCTGCTCAATGAGTGGTGAATAACGCTGCCTTGAGAAACTGGACTAGCCCAATCTGTTATTATAGCGCTTTGAGGGAGTAATGGGGAATGGGTGACTTTTTATCTGGGTTGTAGAGGCGATCGCCTAAAATGAATCATAAGATCGCAGAGGTGAATATGGTACAGACACCAGCCAAACCCGAAACCGAAACGCTCTTGCTGACCTTACCCACAACCCTAAAGCTCTATGTCACGCAAGAACAATTTGAAGCTCTAGCCGAGAGTAATCGAGATTTACGACTAGAAAGAACTGCAACAGGAGAATTAAGAGTGAATCCACCGACAGGTTGGGAAACTGGAGAACGTAACTTTAGCATTATTGTACAATTGGGTCGTTGGTATGAAGACAATGGTAATTTAGGGAAAGCCTTTGATTCTTCTACCGGATTCATTTTACCCAATGGCGCGAATCTCTCTCCTGATGCCTGTTGGATTAGTCAAGAGCGCTGGGATACTTTGACGGATGAACAAAAGGGAACATTCCCCAATATTTGTCCCGATTTTGTCGTTGAATTGCGCTCAAAGTCCGATACCCTGAAATCCCTGCAAGAGAAGATGCAAGAATATATGGAAAATGGGGCGAAATTGGGTTGGTTAATCGATCCTCAAAATAGAGCGGTGGAAGTTTATCGAGTGGGTTTAGATGTAGAAATCTTATCGAATCCTACCGAGTTATCGGGTGAAGAAGTCTTACCTGGTTTTGTGTTAGATTTACGCCGAGTTTGGGGTTAGAGTTTAGAATCAGATAAAATAAATCCATAGGATACAAGAGGTCAAAATGGTACAGACACCCACCAAACCCGAAACCGAAACGCTCTTACTAACATTACCCACAACCATAAAGCTCTATGTCACACAAGCACAATTTGAAGCTCTAGCTGCCAGCAATCGAGATTTACGACTAGAAAGAACTGCAAAAGGAGAATTAATTGTGAATCCACCTACCGGTTGGGAAACTGGAAAACGTAACCGCAGTATCATCGCACAACTTGATCGTTGGTATGAAGAAAATAAACAGGGGGAAGCATTTGACTCTTCAACAGGATTCATTTTACCCAATGGTGCAACTCGTTCTCCTGATGCCTGTTGGATTAGTCAAGAGCGTTGGGATACTTTGACGGATGAACAAAAGGGAACATTCCCCAATATTTGTCCCGATTTTGTCGTTGAATTGCGTTCAAAGTCCGATACCCTGAAATCCCTGCAAGAGAAGATGCAAGAGTATATGGAAAATGGGGCGAGATTGGGTTGGTTAATCGATCTTCAACAGCGAACGGTGGAAGTTTATCGAGTGGGTTTAGAAGTAGAAATCTTATCGAATCCTACCGAGTTATCGGGTGAAGAAGTCTTACCTGGTTTTGTGTTAGATTTACGCCGAGTTTGGGGTTAGAGTTTAGAATCAGATAAAATAAATCCATAGGATACAAGAGGTCAAAATGGTACAGACACCCACCAAACCCGAAACCGAAACGCTCTTACTAACATTACCCACAACCCTAAAGCTCTATGTCACACAAGCACAATTTGAAGCTCTAGCTGCCAGTAATCGAGACTTACGACTAGAAAGAACTGCACAAGGAGAATTAATCGTGAATCCACCTACTGGTTGGGAAACTGGACAACGAAATTGGAGTATTTCAGGCGAATTATATTTGTGGTGGCGAAATACCGGCGAACCGGGACAAGCTTTTGATTCTTCAACCGGATTCATTTTACCCAATGGCGCGAATCTCTCTCCTGATGCCTGTTGGATTAGTCAAGAACGTTGGGATGCACTGACGGATGAACAAAAGGGAACATTTCCTAATATTTGCCCCGATTTTGTGGTGGAATTGCGCTCAGAGTCGGATACCCTGAAATCCTTGCAAGAGAAAATGCAAGAGTATATGGAAAATGGGGCGAAATTGGGTTGGTTAATCGATCCTCAAAATAGAGCGGTGGAAGTTTATCGAGTGGGTTTAGATGTAGAAATCTTATCGAATCCTACCGAGTTATCGGGTGAAGAAGTCTTACCTGGTTTTGTGTTAGATTTACACCGAGTTTGGGGTGATAGCATTTCCCTATGACGATGTGCTTGAACCATTGGCTTTAGAGCTAATTGTGAGTGAATTTTTAATTAAGGATTTGATATAAAGTCAGAAAAAGGAGCTAGGGAGCGAGATGCTCCCACTCCGAAATATCAAAGGGTTTTAGGATCACCCATTAACCGGATTTGATATTGTAGATTTGGTGATCAATCGCCCTCAAGTTAGATTTAGCCCTGTTTCCGTTGACGCAGGGAACCGACACCCAATGCACCGAAGGCTAATAATCCTAAAACAGAAGAAGGTTCTGGTACGTCTACAATCGGCTTACCATTGGTTGGAGATACGGTGCTGTTGTGCCGATATGTTGAGGCGTACATTAATGTCCCTGCATAAGCGGTTTGCGCTGTAGCGAGGGCTGCAAATCCGGCTAAAATAGCTGAAATCAAGGCTTTCATGAAAGGTCTCCTGAGAATTGATTGTAATATCAAGTCCGGTTAAACAGTTGTCATTGCGATCGCAGGGAAGCATTCGCGTTTCGCGTTTCGCGTTTCACGCAAGCTTCGCTTTCATGTCCGCGAAGCGGAAACGCCAAGATTCGGGGATGATCGAGATTGCTTCATTCCGCTCCGCTCCATTCGCAATGACATAGTGTAATTGATTATCCGGACTTGATATATAATTTACTAATGTTGTGCATGGTCTTGATTGACCCAAGGGTGGGGGCGGGTTTAAGAAATCGATAGATGCAGGAACAAAGGCTAGGCGATCGCAATTGGCCAGGTGTCCTCAACCGGTAAGTTACAGCACTTTGCGCTTTAGTAATGGGAGGGGGGGAGGCAAAAGGCAAGAGTGGAAACACTGGCTATTGCCTATTCCCTAATCTGCACTGAACGGGTGGATGAGATCACCCAAAAGATTGCTCCTTTAAACTACGAATAGGAGCCAGAAACCCGGACAGATTTGGGTTTAGTAGAAACTAGATTACATAATTTCTCGGATCATCTTTATCTAAGCTTCATAATTCTGATAGTAATTTTAAAGAGTCTGTAAAGTTGGGTATGAAAGGCTTGAGTACAATCTCAGAGGTGTGGGAAAGTAACAACTGTACTGGATAGTAAATAGGGCAGGCATCATAGGTTTATGAATAACTCTTCCTTCAAATCACTCTCAATTGTCACTGCTGGATTGACTATTGGCTTAGGTTTATCAATCAGTCAAGCTCAATCAGCTCAAGCTTCTCCAGTGAATGACAATGTAATCGATGCACTGGTTCTAGACTTAGATACCCTGATCAATTTTGATAATACGGGTGCAACCGCAGAAGCGGGCGAAGTTTCCCCAGGGTCTGGAACTGGAGCAAGCACTTGTAACTCTCAAGACGGTTGGTGCAGTTTTGAGACAAATGTACAAAGCTCTATTTGGTACAGCTTTGTTGCCTCTGAAGATTTGTTTGTTGACTTTTACTTTACAGGGATGGATAGCCAGGCGGCTCTTTGGGAAGTTCTCGATCCGACAGATTTTGGTACATTTACTGAAGTGGCTGCAAATGATGATAGTGGGCCTGTGTTTGCACCATACATTACACCTGTTAGCGTCACTCAAGGTAGTACCTATTATTTGCAAGTTGATGGATATAGTGGAGCTGAAGGGACTGGAACTTTTATTGCCAATTCAACACCAGTACCTGAACCAGCCGCTACATTAGGACTCTTAGCACTGGGACTGTTAGGTACAACAGTTCTCAAGCGTAAGCAGAATTAGTTGCTCTTTCAGCATATCAGAACCATGTAGGGTGCGTTATTAACGCACCCTAAGTTCTATCAAATCCGTTTAAACAATTGTCATTGCGATCGAAGGGAAGCATTCGCGCTTCGCGTTTCGCGTTTCACGCAAGCTTCGCTTTCATGTCCGCGAAGCGGAAAAGCCAAGATTCGGAGATGATCGAGATTGCTTCATTCCGCTCCGCTCCATTCGCAATGACATAGTGTAATTGATTATCCGGACTTGATATATAATTTACTAATGTTGTGCATGGTCTTGATTGACCCAAGGGTGGGGGCGGGTTTAAGAAATCGATCGTTTTTTCCTAAATTTTGGTGAACCCGCCCCTACAATTGCCTAGAGATTGCGGTTGTGACGCTTGCGTTTTCCGAGGAGCGCTAGACTGGTGATGCCCATTGCTGCTAACCCTGTCATGGGTTCTGGTACTGAGGTTGGTTCATGTGTTTCTTCAGACGCAGGAACAAAGGCTAGGCGATCGAAAATCAAGCCATCACGACGGCTACCAATATTAAAGGAGACTGAGTTAATGAGTTCACCCGGTTGAGCATCAATGCGGATGTAACCATTGCGAAGGTGAATACCAGTCCGCCAACTTGGTAAAGTATCAATCGCGGCAACTTGCGACACTCCATTCACCAGTAACTCATGATAGGTAATGTTGGTTTGAAAATTGCCCAAACCGATACCAAAAGATGTTGCACCACCCTCAATATGGAATGTAGTCCGATCAGCAAGAAAGTGTAGTCCGACTCCCTCCCACTCTTGGTTTTGAGGCGTATTCACAAGTGCATGATGACCATCCCAAAGGTTATTGGTATACATTCCCGTCTGGGCTTCATTGTAAAGGGCAGGTAACACACTGATGGGTTCCGTGGTAGGATTGGTGTACGAAATCGATAACCCTGGAACCAAGGCAGTATCTTCAAAGCTTTCAATGGTATACCCCGTGATTCCCAGTAGTTCATCCATGGATGCGGTATCTGAGCTATAACTGGTTCCACTGAATAAGTTAATTTCAAACGGATCTGCATAAGCAGCTTGTGCTGTGGCAATGGCGGCAAATCCCGCTAAAACACCTGAAATCAAGACTTTCATAAAATTTATCCCGATCATTAACGAACCAGGAACGAATAGCGCTCCTATAAGTTAGTCAGTTTTTTCGGGGCGATTTTATGCAAAATCACGGATATTGTAATGAAACGTTACATTTATGCAGGCGATGGACAATTCCAAGACATGAGTCTAGCGGTATTGGCGATCTCAGCAGATGTAGAACATCCTTATTAAGCGCTCAAGGAACCAAGGGGATAGAATAGGAAAACTGTCAAACCTGTTTACATCTGGGAGAAACGATTGAACAGCCCCTATTCAATGCCCCCTATCCTCTCTAGAGCCTTTGATATTATTGTGGTGGGTTCCGGAGCTGCGGGACTCTATGCCACTCTCTGTTTACCCGCACACTATCGGATATTACTGGTAACGAAAGATAAACTTCGCACGGGTTCGAGTAAATGGGCGCAAGGGGGGATAGCGGCGGCGATCGCCGAGGATGACTCACCAGAATTGCATCGGGAAGATACACTACAGGCAGGAGCGGGTTTGTGCGATCGCCAGGCGGTAGAGTTTTTAGTGAATCATGCTCCAGAAGCCATTGATTCTTTACTGAAACTCGGTGTTGCTTTTGACCGCAAAAACAATAAACTCGCCACTACCCTAGAAGCGGCCCACTCTCGCTCTAGGGTTCTTCATTCCCAAGACACCACCGGCCGCGCCATTATTGATATTCTCACGGCGAGAGTCTCCGAGCGATCGAATATTCAAGTTCTCTCCCAAGCCTTTGCCCTCAGTTTATGGCAAGATGCACCGGGCGCTGCCATTCAAGGGATTAGTTTACTGTGGAACAATCAGATTATCTGGCTCAGAGCCAATGCAGTGATTTTAGCGACTGGAGGCGGCGGCCAAATCTTTGCCCAAACGACTAACCCACCCGTGAGTACGGGGGATGGGGTGGCTCTAGCATGGCGTGCAGGTGCGGCGATCAGGGATTTAGAGTTTGTCCAGTTCCATCCTACAGCATTGAGCAAACCGGGAGCGCCCCATTTTCTGATCAGTGAAGCGGTGCGCGGAGAAGGGGCCCATTTAATTGATCAACAGGGGCGCAGGTTTGCCTTTGATTATGACCCCAGAGGGGAGTTAGCGCCCCGTGATGTGGTCAGTCGGGCGATTTTTAATCATTTGGAGAAAACGGCCCCCGATCCCGTCAGAGCGACAGTTTATCTGGATTTGCGGGCGATCGCCCCAGAAAAAGTACGCTATCGTTTTCCCAATATTATCCAAAAGTGTCAGCAATGGGGCATTGATGTCTTTCAAGAACCGATCCCGGTTGCGCCAGCAGCCCATTATTGGATGGGAGGAGTGGCGGTAGATTTGATGGCAGCGACCTCGATACCGGGATTATATGCGATCGGGGAAACAGCCAGTACGGGAGTCCATGGAGCCAATCGTTTAGCGAGTAATTCCCTATTGGAATGTATTGTATTTGCTGCTCAGTTACAGAAATTAGAGATAGAACCGGTGGCTGTTGCTCCCCTGCCGACTTCGAGAACGGAAACCGTAGACTGGGATGCCGAGCAACTGTTTATTGCCTCCATTCGCCAACAATTACCGGCTCTGATGTGGCACAGTGCGGGCATTTCTCGCCAGCAGTCTATATTAGAAGAAGCGATCGCCACAGTGAGCGCTTGGCGTGCGGAAGTTTTCGAGAGTGCGATCGGTCAATATTGGCAGAATTTATCCCCCGATGACAACCTAAAATTCAGCTCTGAACAGTCAGCAACCCAATTAAAATTAGCAGCAGAAACCCTAAATTTACTCGATATTGGCTATTGGATTCTCAAAAGTGCAACCTTTCGCACCGAAAGCCGAGGCGGTCATTATCGCAACGATTATCCCCAACCCTCAGCCGATTGGCAAGTGCATACCTTAATTCAAGGTAACCAAGTTTATTCAGGGTAATGCCCTCTCCCTCAATCCCTCTCCCACGGGAGAAGGCTTGCCCTGAGCGTAGCCGAAGGGGGCTGGGGGATGAGGGGCAGCCATTTATAACTCATTTACGTTTGCTATATGATGACAAATCATCGTAAGGTGGGCAGGATATCCTTGCTAGAATTTTAATCATATCGCTCCTTCTCCTGCCCACCCTACCTAGATGATACTTTCCCCTTTCTCCCACAGGAGAAGGGGGTAGGGGGATGAGGGCAGAATGACTCATTTAAAAGTTCTATAGCGCTAAGTAATTCAATCATAAGGTAATTACGAACATGGTTAACCTTTCTCAAAAGCAGCAAACTAGCCTGCCAACAATGTACGATTTACCCAGTGAAGAAGTAGGAGAATCTGGTTTGCCCGATCTATTCCATCCCCTACAAGCGACCTTGTTGCGCTTAACCTTTCAACCGTTCACTTATCCCTCTGAACGGGTACTGGCGGCAATGGATCTCAATATTTATTATGACCCGAATAATACGCGGCTATACAAGCGTCCCGACTGGTTTGGAGTCGTGGGAGTCCCCAAATTGTATGAAGAACAGGATTTACGGCTCAGTTATGTGATCTGGCAAGAGGGCGTTAATCCTTTTATTGTCGTAGAACTGCTCTCTGCGAGTACCCAAAAAGAGGACTTGGGAGAAACTGAGCCTGAACCAGATGAACCTCCAACTAAATGGCAAGTGTATGAAGAAATTCTGCAAGTGCCCTATTATGTGGTTTACGATCGCAAAAATAGTGCTTTCCGAGCCTTTCATCACCAAGGGAAGCGCTATCAAGAGTTACAAGTACCGGATAATCGCTTATGGTTACCCCATCTGGGAATCGGTTTAGGATTATGGCAAGGTGTGTACGATAATAGCGATCGCCTCTGGTTACGATTTTATGATGCTTCGGGCAACTGGATTCCTACGCCTGAAGAACGGGAACGACAACGAGCTGAACAGGAGCGACAACGGGCTGAACAGGAGCAACAACGGGCTGACGAGCAACAACAGCGAGCAGAACGCTTTCGGCGGTTGCTTCTGGAAAATGGCATTAACCCCGATGATGTTGGATGATATCAAATCCGAATAATCAGTTTGGATCATGATTCTAGAAGGGATTATTTCAAGCCATGAAAACTCTAGAGGAGATTAAATGTATTTTGCAGGAACATCAGGAATTGGTACGCCAACAGTTTCGAGTGACAGAAATGCGAGTTTTTGGTTCTTATGCACGTGGCGAGCAAACGGAGGACAGTGATGTTGATATTTTAATTGGCTATGAGAGAGCGCCCACCCTTTGGATGTTGGTAGAATTGCGAGATTATTTGAGTGAAGTACTGGAGATGCCAGTTGATGTGGTAACCGATGGAGGGTTGAAACCGAGGATTCAGGAAAGGGTTTGGGCGGAGGCGATTGAGATATGACTCAACGGGATTTAACTGATTTTTTACAAGATATATTTTAAAGGTAATACAAATATAGTTAACCTTATTAACATTGATTATGATCTGGTTTTCTAAAGGATGGACGATCGCCGTCATACTGATTGCTCTGTTAATTGCAACTCCGATTCTTTGCGTGGTTGCCAGTAGTTTCACTAACACGGGAGAAATCTGGTTACATCTCATGGAAACGGTGTTACCTCGCTATTTGTTGAACTCGTTTGGCTTAATAGTCGGCGTGGGAATAGGGGTATTACTGATCGGTGTGGGATGCGCTTGGTTGGTGACGATGTGCGAGTTTTGGGGAAAGCGCTGGTTTGAGTGGGCGCTGTTGCTCCCCTTAGCCGTGCCTGCCTATGTTTTAGCTTACACCTATACGGAGTTTCTGGAATATTACGGCCCGGTGCAAACGATGCTCCGGAGTCTGTTCGGTTGGGAAACGGTGCAAGATTATTGGTTTCCTCCCGTGCGATCGCTCCTTGGGGCTATAATTTTGCTCAGTTTGGTTCTCTATCCCTATGTTTATTTATTAACTAGGGTTGCCTTCCTGGAACAAGCCACCTGTACCCTGGAAGCCAGCCGCTCCCTGGGCTGTAATCCCTGGCAAAGTTTCCGCAAAGTGGCGCTCCCCCTAGCTCGACCGGCAATTATGGCGGGGTTGTCGTTGGCTCTGATGGAGACGTTGAGCGATTTTGGTACGGTGCAATATTTCGGTGTAGATACGTTTACGACGGGTATCTATCGTGTCTGGTTTGGCATGGGGGAACATGCAGCCGCTTCCCAGCTCTCCTCTGTGTTATTGATGTTTGTTTTAGGGCTGATTATCCTAGAGCGCTGGTCTCGTCAGCAAGCCAAATATTACCAAAGTGGCGATCGCTTCCGAGCCATTCAACCCTACCAGTTAACCGGAACACGGGGGGGTTTGGCGGCGATCGCCTGTATGGTTCCCATTGGCTGTGGCTTTTTACTCCCGGCTGGACTGCTGCTGCAAATGGCGATCGCTAACCCGGACACTCTCCAAGGTCGATTTTGGGAATATGCCCAGAATAGCCTCATTCTCGCTGGCATGACTGCGCTCTTGGGAGTCATTTTAGCAGTAGCGATCGCCTATGGAGTGCGCTTAAACCCCACCGTTGCCATGAACAGCGCTGCTCGACTCTCCTCCATGGGATACGCCATCCCCGGCTCCGTGATTGCCGTCGGTATTCTCATCCCCCTGGGAGTCTTTGATAACACCGTCGATGCTTGGATGCAAGCCACCTTCGGCATCTCTACCGGTCTGCTCCTCAGTGGTACAGTTTTTGCCCTCATTTTCGCTTACTTGGTGCGCTTCTTAGCGGTCGCTTTTGGAACCGTAGAGTCCAGTCTGGGCAAAATTACCCCCAATTTAGACCATGCCTCCCGCAGCCTCGGCTACGGAGTCACTCAGACCCTCTGGCGCATCCACGTCCCCATGATGCGCGGTAGCCTATTAACGGCGGCGCTCCTAGTATTTGTGGATGTGATGAAGGAATTACCCGCAACCTTAATTATCCGTCCCTTTAACTTCGACACCCTCGCCATCCGCACCTATCAACTCGCCTCCGATGAACGCCTAGCCGAAGCTGCCGGCCCCGCTTTGGCTCTGGTGCTGGTGGGGATTTTACCGGTGATTTTGCTGAGTCTGAGGATTCGCCGGTTTAGCGCGTGAGATCAAGATCCCCCTAAATCCCCCTTTTTAAGGGGGACTTTTCTGATTCCCCCCTTTTTTAAGGGGGGTTAGGGGGGATCAAAATGTAACGTTTTATTACAAAAATCGTGATTTTGCATAAAATCAGCCCAAAAAAACTGACTAACTTATAGAGGCCTCTGTGGTTTCTGTAGTTCAATGCTCAGTATGGGAGTCACAATGATGAATTTATTCAATGCAAAACAAAAGTTTAGTATTTTCATGGCATCTTTAGTGTTTTGGGTTTTGCTACCCAATCGTTCTGAAGCGGCATTAATCAACTTTGATGATGGTGTCCATGGAGAAGCGATTGATAGCTTCTATGCTAATGATGGTGTAGAATTCCAAAATGCTCAGTGGGTAAATAACCATGGACTGAGTGGGACTTCAGGTTCTTTCGCAATGACTAATGGTTTGATATGGACAAGTTCTAATCCAGTTGTAGCTACTTTTGCGCCGGTTGTTTCTAGTATAAGTATTGTTGGTATTGATATTGGATTAAATGGTGTACGAATAGATGCCTATGATTCATCTACTGGCGGTAATTTGATCGGTTTTGATCAAGTCTTTGGAAGTAGTGACGGTGTAGGGGAATTCTTTACTTTGGAAGTCAATTTTCCTACGATCAAGCGAGTGGAAATTTACCAACCTCGAAATATTATGCCTAGTGATGGCATTCTTCTAGAAGATTTGCAGTTTGAGAGGGTTGAGGAAGTTTCTTCACCTGAGAGCGTTCCAGAACCTTCTTCTGTTTTAGGAGTATTAGCCTTTGGTGCGTTGGGTGTCGGTTTCCTGCGTCAACGGAAACAGGGCTAAATCTAACTTGAGGGCGATCGCCGCATCTAGGCTAGTTTAGCAGAACTGGCGATCGCTCCGTTCAAGGTGGCTCCGTGGCGATCGGCCATATAATTGAAAGGAGATTAAAATCCTAACAAAGCTCATCTTATGAAATATATCAACCTACAGGAAACAGATATCAAGCTGGCTGCAATTATTGAAGAAATGAACATCACCCAATCACAAGTCATCCTGACCGATCGCGGTTTACCCGTGGCTCGGATTGTTCCTTATCAATCATCAGCTACATCAGTGAAGAACTATCCCCTACGAGGAATGCCGATTACCATTTCTGATACATTTGATGAACCCATGTCTGAACTTTGGGACGCATTAGGAGAATGATTACCCGACAACTTCCATAAAGATCCCGCAGACCGAATCTTAGTCGCGATCGCCCGCAGATATAATATCCCCTTAGTCATTTGCGATCGAAAAATTCTCAGCTATCCCCATGTACAAACCATTTGGTAGATAGGAGAAGCGGCGATCGCTCTGTTCAAGGTAGCTCCGTGGCGATCGGCGATATAATCAGAAAATAGAGGAATTATACAAGTGTAATCTTATGAAAATCGATTCTGTCGCTCCTCAAATCATGAATAAAGAAGTCGTTATTTCCACCCTTCAAAACCACCTAAGCACCTTAGATAACCTCGGCGTAAAATCCTTGGCTCTGTTTGGTTCTGCTGCTCGTAACCAAGCCACACCGGATAGCGATCTAGATTTTCTGGTAGAATTCCAAGGGCCAGCCACATTGGATGGTTATATGGATTTGAAATTTTTTCTAGAAGATTTATTTCAAAAATCTGTCGATCTGGTCACTCGACGCTCCCTCAAATCCCAAATTAGCCAATCCGTTTTAGCAGAGGCCGTTTATGTCACGCAGTCTTCGTCTCTACCTAGATGATATCCTCAAAAGCATCAATAAAATTCAACGTTACACCACTCAAATGTCTCAAGATCAGTTGGTTGCTGATGAACGAACATTTGATGCAGTTGTCCACAATCTACAAATTATTGGTGAAGCAACCAAAAGTATCCCTGAAGACATCCGCAACCGATACACTTCAATTGATTGGCAGAAAATCATTGGACTCCGTAATATTATTGTTCACACCTATTTTTCAGTCGATGATGAAATTATTTGGGATACAGCGCTTTGCGCTGTAACGGAGTGTAGTAAAAGATCCCCCCTAACCCCCCTTAATAAGCTTGTCTTGTAGGGGTTTTAAGATACCCTCTCAATTTGGCTAAAAATCATCCAATATGACAAGATTTTCTGGTTTGTTGACTATCTGTAGGGGCGTTTCATGTCACAAAGCGAAACGGCCGTTCGCCCCTACATACCAAATTGTACTTCAACGAAACCCCTACAGGATTAGCTTAATAAGGGGGGAATAAGAAAGTCCCCCTCTTTTTTAAGGGGGATTTTCCGCAAGCGGACATGAAAGGGGGATCGAAGTGTACCACATAACAGCGAAAACTGCTGTATGCTCCTGCTCACCCTAAAAGGATTGGTAATCTTGAAAGTGAAACCCAACCTACCGATCCAATCTGGACTTAGCCAAAGTATTTAATAATCGCGTCCGCAAACTCCGAACATTTCAGAGGAGGCTTAACCGGAGGCTCCATTAATCGGGCTAAATCATAGGTCACTTCTCGATTAGAAATCGCCTTTTCAATGCCCATTTTAATTAAGTCTGCGGCTTCTTTCCACCCCATATATTCCAACATCATGACTCCGGAAAGAATCAAAGATCCCGGATTAACCCGATCCAAACCCGCGTGTTTGGGGGCAGTACCATGGGTGGCTTCAAAAATCGCACAAGTATCGCCAATATTGGCCCCTGGGCCCATGCCTAACCCCCCAACAATAGCGGCGGCAGCATCCGAGAGGTAATCCCCATTTAAATTCATAGTAGCGAGGATCGAATATTCTCCGGGACGGGTTTGTAATTGTTGGAAAATACTATCGGCAATCCGGTCATTAACCATGACTTTCTCTTTCCATTTGCCATTACCGTGGCTTTCCCAAATCGCCTCCAAAACGGCCTTAACTTCCGCACAGGCTTCTTGTTTTTTATCAGTGGTTAAAGCATCATAACCGGGTTCAAGTTTGCGAGCATTGTCTTCTAAACTAATGTCTGGATTGTCTTCTTTATTGCTCAAAATCCAGGATTCGCGCTCGGTAACACATTGGTCGCGAAACTCAGTCGTTGCTAACTCATAACCCCAGTCACGGAAGGCTCCCTCGGTATATTTCATAATATTGCCTTTATGAACCAAGGTGACCATTTGTTTTTCTTTAGGCAGCCGCAGGGCATTTTCGATCGCCCGCTTCACCAGTCGTTGGGTTCCGGTTTTACTGATGGGCTTAATGCCAATGCCAGAGTCGAGGCGGATTTGCTTTGTCCCATGCTCAGGGGTAGCAGGAATGAGATCGCTATTGAGGTATTCAATTAACTTCTTAACAATCTCTGTGCCTTCGCGCCACTCAATACCCAAGTAAATATCTTCGGTATTTTCCCGATAGATAATCACATTCATTTTCTCTGGGGTTTTGTGGGGTGAAGGCGTTCCAGCATAGTAACGACAGGGACGCACACAAGCATACAGATCGAAGATTTGCCGCAGAGCCACGTTGAGGGAGCGAATACCGCCACCAATGGGGGTGGTTAAGGGGCCTTTAATAGCAACGCCATATTCGCCGATCGCCTTGAGAGTATCTTCGGGTAGATACTGGTAGGTTCCATATTGATCGCAGGCTTCATCACCCGCATACACCTTAAACCAGGAAATTTGCCGTTTTCCACCATAGGCCGCTTGAATCGCTGCATCAAAGACCTTCTGAGAGGCAGGCCAAAGATCTACCCCCGTACCATCTCCACGAATGAAGGGAATGATGGGATGGTCGGGAACAACGGGTTTACCTTCAGCAAAGGTGATTTTTTCGCCGGTTTCGGGAGGGGTAATTTTCTCGTACATAGGGTAATCATTCCTAACATTAAGGATTTGTGCTTACCGGAGTTCGGTTAAGCACGTACCAGGCTACCAGATCCTTTCGGAAAACCGGTCAAGGATTTATCTTTTTTCCAGGTTTAGTGCTGGGGAGGGAAAAATGGGTCATGGGGAATGGCTATCTGATTTTGTTGGCTTAAGCACTCCGCAAGGCCACAATGGGGTCAAGTTTAGCCGCTTGTTGGGCTGGAAATACGCCAAAAAATAAGCCAATGGTTCCAGAAACACCAATGGCAGTGGAAATCGCCATCAGGGAAATTTCGGCTTCTAGGGGGGTCAAGGCACTAATGATCCAAATTCCTCCTATTCCCAATCCTGTGCCAATTAATCCACCCATAATCGATAAAATCACAGCTTCAATCATGAACTGAATTAAGATATCTTGCTCTGAAGCTCCGATCGCCTTTCTCAAGCCGATTTCTTGGGTGCGCTCGGTCACGGAGACGAGCATAATATTCATAATACCGATACCGCCAACGAGTAAGGAAATTCCGGCGATCGCCGCCAACATCACCGTGAGCGCTCCGGTGATGCTCCCTAAAATACTCATTAATTCCTTTTGAGAGCGCACCGTAAAATCATCCTCATCCGTGATTTTATGGCGAAAACGCAGCAAGTTTTCAATCTGGAACTTGGCCGCGTTCATGCGATCTTCTGACTGAATCGAAATCGAAATAAATGTCACTTGAGTCCCATAGGGGGAGGTGTTGCCCGTAATCCGATTGGTCATCGTCGTCAGGGGAATATAGGCGCTCATGTCCATATTATCCCCAAAAGATGAGCCTTTAGATTGCATCACGCCAATGACGCGAAAACTAACTGATTTTAAGCGCACGGTTTCCCCTAGAGGATCTAAGTCGCCAAATAACCGTTCTGCTAACTCCGATCCTAAAGCCACGACAGTTTCTCGGCGCTTCAAATCCAATTCAGTAATAAACCGACCTCTGGCAATATCTAAACTCCGAACGGGGAGCAATTCTGGGGTACTTCCGGTAATGGAACTGGAGACATTTTGACCCCGATACTGAATCATTTCACTGGCGGTGAGCATGGGAGCAACCGCTTCCACATCGGGGACTTGTTCGGCGATCGCCTCGGCATCTTCTAGAACCAGGGTTTGAGGGGAAAAAACGGGTCGTCTTTGAGCTTCTGGACTACCGGGTAAAACAAATAAAACATTCGGCCCCAGGGAATCGACCTCAGCTCGGACAAAATTCTGCGCTCCTTCGCCAATGCCAATCATAGCAATTACGGAAGAGTTGCCGATAATAATGCCCAGCATGGTTAAACTACTGCGGACTTTATTGCCCAGCAGGGTTTTACCGGCAATGGTTATGCTCTCTAAGATATCCATATGCTTTATTCGATCTCCCGTTTAATGATTTCATCTAGGGTTTTGCCGTCGGGTAATTCCACAAACACGGGTTGACCTGGTTCAATGCCCTCTAGAATTTGGATCTGATTGCCTAAGACGGAACCAATGGTTACTGGTTGAAATTCAGGTCGATCGCGATCGCCAGGCACTAACACCCCGGTTTCTCCCTGATTGGTAATAATGGCAACGGTGGGCACAACTAAGGCATCCGTAAGTTCATCGCCAACAAACGACAAATCCACATTCATCCCCGACTGGAGCAAGTCTAAGCCAGTTTCAATTTCTACTCGCACTTGAAACAGAGTAACATCCCGTTCATTAATGGCTTCCGGGGCAATCAGATGAACGCGACCTTCAAAGGTGCGATCGGGATAGGCATCGGCCACAATTTCTACTTTTTGATTGGGGTAAATTTGGCTAATGTCGGCTTCGGGGACTTTGGCAAGAACTTCTAAGCCTTGTGCCAAAGCCACAATCGAGGTCGAGGTTGCCGAGTCTGCTGAAGATGCAGCCGTGACTGGGGTAACAAAGGCTCCGGGGTCGGCATATTTCTGCACAATTAAGCCAGCAAATGGGGCTTGGACTTCCGTATCGTCAAGTTGCACTTGGTAGTATTGCACATTGCCTTGGGCTTCCGCGAGTTGGGCTTGGGCTTGGGCAATATCTTCCGGGCGAGTCCCATTTTGCAGTCGTTCTAGGGCGGCTTGGGCTTCAGCAACGGTGGCTTGGGCTTCGGCAATATCCTCGGTTCTAGAGCCGTTTTGCAAGCGCTCTAGACGGCGTTGGGCTTCAATTTCCCCGGCTTGGGTTTGGGCGAGATAGGCTTGGGCGCGGCGGCGATCGTCGAGCCGTTGATCCAGTTCATCCCTGGAAATTGCGCCCTCATCGGCTAACTGTTGATTGCGTTGGGCCCGTTCTTGGGCTAAATCTAACCGAGATTGGGCTTCGGCGACCAGAGCTTGGGCCCGGTTGAGGGAGGCTTGAGCTTCGGCAATGTCTTCTGGACGGCTTCCCGCTTGCAATTCAGCTAAATTGGCTTGGGCCCGTCTGAGTCTGGCTTGGGCTTCGGCAATATCTTCAGAACGGTTTCCGGCGATCGCCTTATCGAGTTCCGCTTGCACGCGGGTTAATCTCGCTTGAGCTTGTCGCAGTTGGGCTTCAATTTCTCCTCGCTCCATCAGGGCGATCCGTTGTCCTTTTTCCACGCGATCGCCTTGTTCCACATACAGTTCAGCCAAGCGTCCTTGCACTTTAGGACTAACATTAACTCGGCGAACCGGTTGCACTACGCCACTGGCATTAATGCGAATGGTGAGAGTTGAGGCTTCGGCAGGAACCGTTAAGGAGGCGATCGCCTCCCCTTGAGAAGTCGATCGTCCACTGCTCAGGTACATGATTCCTGTTCCGGTGACGACAGAAACAGCGACGAGTCCCACCAGCCAAGGCAGAGGTTTTTCAAGTTTAGGGTGGATGAGGGGGAATTGCATGATTTAATGTTCCGTAAGTGTCAGCACAATTGAGATTGGTCTGTTGAATTAAAAAGGGTTTCCATAGATAGAGTTCACTCTCTGCACCCCCATTCAGAGTCGGGCTGAAAATTTTCAACTCATCCAGTTGTTGCCCAAATACTTTCAATCTAGCATTGCCCTGTTGAATCCTTCACCGGATGGGTAAGAAAATCGTCATCACCTCTCCGTGCTGAGGTCGTTGACGAATCAACAGTTTACCCCCGATCGCCTCAAACAAGTTTTTGGTCACGCTCAAATTGAGACTCAAGTTCCCTGTTTCCGGTTGAAACATCAACACATGACCCAAGGCCTTAAACCCTGACAAACTGGAGCAAGTTTGAGAGGTTTCCGAGATTAATTGCAGTTTCAGTTGATCGCCTGCGGGAGTTACTTCCACTTGCACATGGGAACCCGTGGGTAAGGTGGAGGTGAAATTCTGAATCACATTGCTTAACACCTGATCCAACAGATGGGGATCGCTAACCACGGTAGGGGTCTGTTGGGGTAAAACCACATCTAAGGTGACATTCCGACGACTGGCTTGTTTTTGCCATCGAGGAATACTCTCTTGAAACACCTGGGCCAGAGAGGTTGGGGTTAAATGAGTCGATTGAGACTTGGTGGGCGTGGTTTCGAGTTCAACGGCCCGGAAAATCAGATTAAAGCGATCGATCTGTTCCGTACATTCACGATCGATAGTTTGCAGGCGTTTTAATACTTCCGGGGGAAGATGAGAGCGTTTGAGCAATAGCCGTGTATAGGTGCGGATGGTGGCTAGGGGGGTTTTGACTTCATGGGCGATCGCCTTGAGTAACTCCAGATCGGGTTGAGGAGCAGGGGAAGCAGGAGAAGGCGCTGGAGAAGCGATCTTTTTGGCGATCTCCGAGGGTTTTTCAGCCGTCGATCCCGTTCCTTGGGGTTCTGGGAGATGTTGCAGCATTAAGCGACTAAAATCCATCACCGTTTGATAGGGGGGCGCAACGGGGGGAAACTGCTGGTAAAAGCGCTCCAGATAGGGGATCTGGTCTGGGGTTCCGGTCGCCGAGACTCGCGATCGCAAGGCTCTCCAAGCGCTCTCAATCTCCTGGGGGTCAAAGGAAAACTGAAAACCCAGCTCTGTATTCTTCTGGGGAGAAACCACCATCACCAAACTCAATGAGGGGGTTAAAACCAGAGCAAACTGTTCGCCCCGCAGAGGATCTTGGGGCAGTAATGGGGTGGTGGGAGTCAGGGGACAAGATTGGCGATCGCCTGACCATACAGGAGTGAACCGCAACCCTAGTCCGGGTTGGGAAGAGGCTGGAGGGAGCTGAAATAGGGTAGAGTGCCCTTCTTGCAGGGGCGAAAACAGCCAACTGGTGATCTGGGGATGGGGATGGGCCAAGATCGGAGAACTAGAGAGGATTAACCCCTGAGCCACTTCCAGCCGATCGAGCAACTCATTTAAGGCGGCGATCGCCCCATACCAACTCCGTTCGGCTTTATTTTGGCGATCGGCGATCGGTTCAGCCCGTGCTAAAATCTCGCTTAACGTCGGCAGCGTCCACTCAAACATAACCATATCCCCCCAATCTCTGCAAGTATGACAGCTATTATCTGTGAGGGTATCGGTATTTTCAGCCCATTGACTAGGAGTAGAACCGAATAAAGCAGTTGCAATTCCCGGATCACCCATCCTCGCCGCAAGGGTCATTAAACTTCGTATAGAAACTACCGTATTGTAACCAATACTGTTTTAACCCATGATTGGGGGTATGTAAGCTTGCCTTTGCTTGATACAAAATGACCTGTCGATGTTGACCAATCCAAACCCGTCTAGCCGGTTCTACGGAAATCAATGTTCCACCCAGACTAGAGACACATTCTTCAAAGCGTTCTACGGCTGAATATTCTAAACTTTGAAAGATAAAAAAACTACCGGAGCAGATCAAATAGCGATTTCTGATCCAATTTCGCATTTTTTGACAAGCCACTGGGGGTATCACAGCTCTCTCCACTCGGAACTTCTCAACTCTCTAGATCAAAACAAGGGGCTTCAACCCCTTGTTTTTTTGTCTAATCATTGACTACCAGGGCACAGTGGTATAACGCTGATTAAGCGAGTTCTGTAATGCTAACAATCTTACCGCCTGCTCGATGAATTCGCTGGATTTGGGGACTCAATTTTGCCCCAGAAACGACATATCGAGTTGTACTCACACGACGGGGAGCATCAAACTTAGATCCTTTCACCAAAATTTCAAACGTCTTCTCTGTGGCATCTTTGTACCCAACGAGACGACCGCCAGTAGAAGGCAACTTAATTTTAGTGGCTGAGTTGGTGGCCACTTCCTGCACCAACCGGGAAGCCCTAAACGCACTATCTACCCCCGCATTGCCTTGATACAAGGACAAAGTACGGTTATACCCAACCTGTTTTTGTCCGCTCTGACTCTTTGCACCTTGATAGTAGGGAACAATGTTTTCTCCGAATTTTTCTTGATATTCCATACTATCGATGTAGGAATCAATCTCGGCATCATATCCTTGCCCAATACACAGGGAAATATGTTCGGAAATTTCCTTTTGATCCACAGGGGCACGTCCCAATAAATGCTTGAAGTTCAACTCTACAAAGCGGTAGGGAGCGCACGATTCAAAATAACGGCGACGGTAAAAATCAGATTTAGCGACCGCCCGTACAAATTCACGCACTGTAATCTTCCCTTGGGTCAATTGAGATTCAGCCGTAACCAGTCGCTCGCTTTCCATCACATGGGGATTGCCCAACACTTGTTTATAAACAGCACGAATCACCGCTTGCTGTTCATCTAAGCTACTGGTTTTCCAAAGTTCAAGGGGTGCATCTAATACTATACTCATTGAGAATGTCCTAATTTTTTTCAAACTGTTTTCACAAAATTGGGGTTGCCCTTATAGGGGAATAATGCCCCAGGCTGCTAAGGCGACTGCTCCGACTCCTAATGCTAGTAATCCAGCACCACTGAAAGCAATGAGCTTACCCGTTAGACGAATCCAAGCGGGATAAGGAGGCTGTTGCCATGACCAACGATAGTCTGTTTTAGGGGGTTGAAAATAACCCAATTCTTCTAATTTCTGGCGATAATCTTCTCCATAACGAGGCATCCTGGCAATGGGTAAGTTTCCCTGAGAACGTTGGGGCAAAATACGCCGCCGTTGATAGGGAACGGTACGATCGCCAAAATGGGTCAGATATTCTTCGCTATTGAGGAGTTGGTCAATGAACCCATGTAAGCCTTCAGTGGCTAAAACGACTGACCAGGCTAATTTTTCTCGCTCTCCATAAACCTCTCGTCCCAGTACCCGTTGAATACACAGTTCTACAAACCGATAATTATTATTGGGTTCATAGTTATGTATCCGAAAGGTTTCCGAGACCAGCAGCGATCGCATAAAATCACGAACTGTAATTTGACCCGATCTCAACTGAGACTCTAGAGACTTCTGATAGGTGACCGAGAGCAATTGTTGCTCATTAAAAACTTGGCGATAGGCCGCCCAAATTAGTTCATCCATGTCTGTGGATGAAGTCAAGAGTTCAGTGGTATAGAGTCGAGGCTTTTCCGGAGTCGGAATTTCAAATCCCTCCACTCGATGATTTTGACTGGTTGGGGGATATTGAAGTAAGGGAATTGCCATAAGACCTCCTAATGTTATTTCGGGTTAGAGTGAGTAAAAATCCCTAAAGACAGACTAACTCAATGATTCTATTCTAAATCCCTGAGCGATCGCCAATATGCAAGTCTCAGGGCTGGTCTTCACCCTATTTTTGCGATCTGAACTCTCAAGCATGACATTGATCTCAGAGAGATCTGTCTATCATTCTTTGGTTGGAGGAGGCTAGAGACTAACCCAGTGGGCAGCCTCTAGCGAACTGTCTAAATTAACCAACTTCCCATAACTTAGGAATTTAGCAGATGGCAAGTAATTAAAAGAGGGAAGAAACGGTAAAGAAATCGGAAAGATTGCTAAAATTTCGCAGATTTTAACATTTTGTAATACTTGCTCTCGTCAGAGCTGAGGGAATATGCTTAGTTTTCTTGTAAGCTGAAATAAATGAGTCAAGGCAACTGTAACCTATGAGGATTCTTTTAATTGAAGATGACATAAGTCTGGCTGAGACTCTAGCAGAAGCCCTCACCGATCAACTGTATGTTGTGGACATTGCCGCCAATGGAGCCGTCGCGTGGGAATACTTTGACGCTCTTGATTATGACCTGTTGCTCTTGGATGTGATGCTTCCCGATCTTGATGGCATTAGTCTCTGTAAGCAACTGCGTCTTCAAGGTTATCAAATGCCGATTCTAATGATCACAGCCCGTGATACCGTTAGTGACAAAATCGCGGGTTTAGATGCTGGAGCTGATGATTATATTGTCAAACCTGTCGATCTCGGTGAATTATTTGCCAGGGTTCGCGCCCTTTTGCGTCGAGGCAGCGTATCAGCTCCGATTCTAGAGTGGGGAGCCTTGAGGTTTGATCCTAGCACCTATGAAGCCAACTATAGCGATCGCTCCCTACATTTAACCCCCAAAGAATATTCCCTTTTAGAATTATTGATGCGTAATGGTCGTCGGGTGTTGAGTCGTCATATGATGATTGAACATATTTGGTCGCTCAAAGATCCGCCAGAAGAAGATACGATTAAAGTGCATATTCGCAGTTTACGTCAAAAGTTAAAAGCGGCTGGTGCGCCCGAAGATTTTATTGAAACGGTGCATGGTATTGGTTATCGGTTGGGGAAAGTTGAGACCAGTTAAAACTTAACAATGATTCAGGGGTAAAATAACGGTTAAGGTTGTGCCTAAGTCGATCTGACTCTCCACTCTCAGCGTGCCGCCTTGCAATTCTACGCATTTTTTAGTGACCACTAGGCCTAATCCTGTACCGGGAATATTGCCCACATTTTGACCCCGTTGGAAGGGTTCAAACAGGTGTTTTTGATCCTCTGGGGAAATGCCGATACCGCGATCGCTAATGGCAAAGACAATTTGCTGCGGCTCAACGGTTAAAGACAGTTCCACCTCACTGCCAACGGGAGAATATTTAATCGCATTCGACAACAAATTAGAAAGAATCGATCGCAGGAGCTTTTTGTCTAGGTAAACACATGGGTTATGATCATTACTCCGTAATTTCAGGGGATATTGATGACCAGCACTTAACTGAATTTCTTCCAGTAACTGGCGGCAAAACTTCTGTAAATCAAGGGGTTCAGGGTTAAATTCCAGTTTGCCTGCTTCAGCGCGATTAATGGTGAGAATATCATCTAAAAGATGTATTATTTGTTTAATTGCATCCTGTATCCTGCGTAAATTACGGGAGCGTTTGAGGGGATCTTCAGCTTGATGGAGATGGGAGGACTGTTCTAACAATTGGGTCGCTGCTAGAGCCGTACTCAAGGGGGTGCGAAACTCATGGGAAGCCATGGAGAAAAAGCGAGTTTTCAGAGTATGCAATTCTTTTTCCCTCTCTAGAGCCAGTTTCACCTCATTCAGTCGCTTGCGGGCGGTAATATCGCGGGAATTGACCACAATTCTTAGCTCTGGGGAAGTTTCTACACCTCGGCAGCGCTCGGTAACTCCTCCAGGGTCACTCACGGATTGATCTCGATGGGTAACTGCTTCTAAGATCCGCCACGATCCGTCCTGATGTCGGGCGCGAAATTCCATGGGAAGTAGCACATCTTCACTGTCCAGACTATTGAGGGTGTGCTGATAAATTTTCTGGGAGTCATCGGGATGCACGAAGTCAAAAAAGTTTTGACCCATCAGTTGAGTGGGGGAATAACCGAGAACTTTTTCGACGGAAGGACTGGCATAGTCAATGTTTCCTCGGCGATCGAGAAGGGTAATAATATCTAAGGCATTTTCAATCAGGGAACGGAAGCGTTCTTCAGAACGGCGCAGGGCTTCTTCCGTGTGTTTGCGTTCAGTAATATCTCGCTGAATGGAAACCCAATGGGTATATTCATTATGCTTGTTGGCCACTGGAACTAAGCTAAACTCAACCCAAAACTCGGAGCCATCTTGACGATAGTTGATTAATTCCATGGTTAAGGGTTGCCATTGAGCCAAGGACGTTCGCACCTGTTCCAGTTTTTGGCGATCGGTTTTTGGCCCTTGGAGAATACGGGGCGTTTGCCCAATCACTTCTTCTAAGGTATAACCGGTCATGCGGGTAAAGGCATGATTGACGTAGAGAATCCTGGGGCCGGGAGGATCGAGGGGGAAGGCTTCCGTGATTAAAACAGCATCATTCGTATTGACAACGACTGACTGAAGCAGCCGCACTTGTTCGGCTTGCCGTTTTTGTTCGGTAACGTCGGCGACAACGGCAACCATGCCACTAATGTGGTCGTTGCTGTCGCGTAGGGGAGCAGCAGAGAAGACAATATCAATGGGGGAGCCGTCTTTTTTCGAGCGGCGCAGTTCTAAACTGGGGGGAGTGATGCCTTGCAGACAGGCTTGGCGAAGGTTGCGGTAGTCTTCTACGGTTTCTTGGCAGAGGATGGGGTTGGATTGATTGTAAACTTCTGGTTCTGTCCAGCCAAACATTTTTTCTGCGGCTGGGTTCCATAGTTGTACCCGGTCTTGGAGGTCAAGGGTGAAGATGGCACGGGGAGAGGCGGCAATGAGGGACTGTAGGGTGTGGTTAGTGTGCCGGAGGGCGATTTCGGTGCGTTGACGTTCAGCAATTTCTAGGCGCAGGGCGTGGTTAGTGTGGGCGAGTTCTTGGGTGCGTTGCTCGACGCGCTGTTCGAGTTGGGTGTTGAGGTGTTGCAGTTGTTGATAGAGTTCGGATTGGCGGATGGCGATCGCCACTTGGGTGGCGAGTTGTTTCATCAGTTCGATTTCGTGGGGTTGCCATTGTCTGGGTTGGCGACAGTGGTGGGCAATGAGTAAACCCCACAGATGGGGCGTTTGAGGCAGGTTGTCGGGGCTTTCAATGTCGGTTAGGGTTTGGATGATGGGAACGACTAATTTGGCTTTAACGGCGAATTGTTGCACAAATTCGACTAAACAGGATTCAATTTCGGCTTGTTCGATGTTGGCGATCGCCCGAATTTTACCTTCAACGTATGCTTGATGATATTCTTTGGGAAAGACTTCTTCGGGAAAGACTTCGCCTAAAATACGTGGATAATCGGGTAAAACGGTTTCGGTAATGGCGCACCCGGTTCCATCGGCATAAATTTGATAGATTAAGACGCGATCGCACTCTAGAAATTGGCGTACATCGGCAACAGTCGTGGCCAGCACTTCATCCAGATTCAAAGATTGCCGGATATGTTGGGCGATTTCGTTGATTAATCGCTCTCGCTGAGTTTGTTGTCTCAAGCTCAGTTCGGCCCGGCGGCGGCGAACAATTTGTTGATAAACTTGGTAAGTGGCGATCGCCAGCAACACCAGTCCACCTAAAATACTAATACCTGTTACATGCATGGATCGGTAATGGGTGAAGCTGCAAAACCTAGAATATTTCGGAGTGGGAGCGTCTGGCTCCCTAGCTAACGGGTTAAGAAGCGGGCAAGATGCCCGCACTCCCCATTCCCCCATCTCAATAGAACTCTAACAACATCTTCACCTCTTTCTGCAAGTCCCAATCTTTCATCATTTCCCATTCCGCTTGGCGCACGGCTAGATAGGCTTGGGCTAAGGGCGGACTCAGAGCGCTGAGTAATACCTGATTTTCTTGTAAAGCGGTTATGGCTTCTAGAAGGCTTTCCGGTAGCCACTGAATGCCGCGATGTTGGCGTTCCTCTTCTGGCAATGTACCCGGATCGCAATCTACGGGTTGGGGGGGTTCGATCTGGTTGCGGATTCCATCCAAACCGGCGGCAATGATGGCTCCTAGGGCTAAATAGGGGTTGGCAGCCGCATCAATGGTTTTAAACTCAAAATGGCTGGAACCTGTGCCTTCTGGGTTACTTATGACCCGAATGGCGGCTTCTTTATTGTCCAACCCCCAACAGCAAAAGGCTCCGCTCCAGGAATGGGGTTGGAGACGACGGTAGGAGTTGGGGATGGGGTTGGTGATGGCCATGAGGGCGCGATGGTGATGGAGGATACCGCCAATAAACCAGCGAGCGAGATCCGATAATCCCAAGAGTCCGGAGGGGTCGGGCAGTAAATTTTCCCCTTTATGCCATAAACTCAGATGGAGATGAGCGCCACTTCCGGCCTGATCGGGAAAAATTTTGGGTAAAAAAGAAGCAATACGATTATGATAATGGGCGATCGCCTTCACCGTTTCCCGAAACACCACCTGCTGGTCAGCCGCCGCCAATGCCTGAGTATACAACACGGAAATTTCATGTTGTCCCGCACCCGACTCCGGATAATACTGCTCCACTAATACCCCTTGCTCATTGAGAGCCGTGGCAATATCATCAATAATTCGTTGCTGAATATCCATGCCATAGGTCGAACAATAGGGCGCTTGGTCATTGGGAACAATTTCCCCGTTTCCCCTGCGCTCTAATAAATAAAATTCATTTTCAAACGAAGCAATAATTTCTAACCCTTCCAGCTTCGCATCAGCCGCCATATCCCGTAAAAACCGCCGAGGACAAACCGGCCAAGGTTCTCCATCTTTAATCATATTGCCCATGACCCGCGCATGGCTTGGAGTATAGGGTAGAGCCATCAGTGTAGACCAATCGGGAATCAACTGCACCTCTCCCACCGGCCCCAAACCACTGCCAGAGGCTGGCGTACTGCCAATCACCGGCATTCCTTGTTGAGCCATAGACAAGCCTACCCCCTGAGCTTGATAATCCGCTAACATGCCCACATGAACCGCTTTTCCTCGGATCAGATTGCCATTATCGCACCAGAGAATGCGGATAAATTGGACTCCAGCTTTTTTGAGAGATGCTTCAATATCACGATCCATGGCCATTGGGTTCAGAGTTGGGGGCGATCCCGATCATAGAATAAAGAGGGATTGAGAGATGAACCGGAGAAGTCCCTATAGCTTACCCAAACTCTGTTACAATCCGTAAAGAAACTGTTAAGAATATTTAGGACGTTCGATGCGTGTTGCCATTGTTGGGGCAGGTTTAGCTGGCTTATCTACTGCCGTTGAATTGGTTGATGCTGGTCATCAGGTGGAAATTTTTGAATCCCGCGCCTTTGTGGGGGGAAAAGTTGGCAGTTGGGTGGATGCAGACGGCAATCATCTTGAAATGGGATTGCATGTCTTTTTCGGCTGCTATTACAATCTGTTTGAGTTAATGCGTAAGGTAGGGGCGTTTGAGAATCTGCGCTTGAAGGAACATACCCATACGTTTATTAACCGGGGAGGAATGACAGGAGAGTTGGATTTCCGCTTTCCGGTGGGTGCGCCGTTTAATGGGTTGAAGGCTTTTTTCACCACCTCCCAATTGTCAGTTCAGGATAAGGCGATGAATGCGATCGCCCTAGGAACCAGTCCCATTGTACGCGGTTTGGTGGACTTTGAGGGCGCAATGCGGACGATTCGCAACCTGGATTCTATCAGTTTTGCCGATTGGTTCCGCAAGCAGGGCGGCTCGGATGGCTCCCTTAAGCGCATGTGGAACCCCATTGCCTATGCTTTAGGTTTTATCGATACAGAAAATATTTCCGCTCGCTGTATGCTCACCATCTTCCAATTTTTTGCCGCAAAAACGGAAGCGTCGGTGCTGAGAATGTTGGAAGGATCGCCCCATGAATATCTGCATAAACCGATTATTAACTATTTAGAAGAACGGGGCACAAAAATCTATACTCGTCGCCGCGTCAGAGAAATCCAATTTACCGAAACTCAGGGCAAAACTGAGGTGACGGGCATTATGGTTGCCGATGGCGAAAAAGAAGAAACCATTACGGCTGATGTCTATGTTTGTGCCTGTGATGTGCCGGGAATTCAAAAGCTTTTACCCTCAGATTGGCGCAAGTGGCCGGAGTTCGATAATATTTATAAGTTAGATACGGTTCCGGTGGCTACGGTGCAATTGCGCTTTGATGGTTGGGTGACAGAATTGAATGATGAAACGCAACGGAAGCAACTGGAAAAAGCGGCTGGAATTGATAATTTACTCTATACGGCAGATGCTGATTTTTCCTGCTTTGCTGACTTAGCCCTGGCGAGTCCTGGAGATTATTATCGGGAGGGACAAGGATCGCTGTTACAGTTGGTGTTAACGCCTGGCGATCCGTTTATTCGGGAAAGTAATGAGGCGATCGCCAATCATGTGCTAAAACAAGTGCAAGATCTCTTCCCCTCTGCCCGCAATCTCAACATGACCTGGTATTCTGTGGTTAAACTCGCCCAATCTCTCTATCGGGAAGCACCGGGAATGGATCTCTATCGTCCGGCGCAAAAAACCCCCATTCCTAACTTTTTCCTTGCCGGAAGCTATACCCAACAAGATTATATCGATAGCATGGAAGGGGCAACCTTGTCCGGACGACAAGCAGCTCAAGCCATTTTAGGTTAACTTTGCGCCCTTAAAAAGGGCGCAGCTTTGATTACCGAAAATTTGGGTTTAAAGTATCGTAGGGTGGGCAGGAGAATGTCGCCATCTCATCCAAATTTGACAAGCAGACCCTGCCCACCTTACTGCTATAGTTTAAGGGATTGCCCAGACTGGATATCGATCCAAAGAGTCTGTATCTTTACGACAAGCCACTATGGAATTGTGCAAAGCTCTATTCAAGCGCTATGGTAGACTAATCGGGATCGGTGTGGCGATCGCTATACTAACGATCTGCCTCCCTAACTTTTCCCTTCCTGCCTATCCCCAGCTTCCCTCCATCCTCCAAAGAAATCAAGAATCAACGGTTTCCTCCGACGATTCCAAATTAGTCTATGGCACAATTACCTTCAATGGACGCAAACTTTTTGATGTCGCTGCTCGTCCCTCTCTAGCAGAGCAAAACCTTCGGCGCAAAACACCTTTACAGCAGAGAATTAACCGAATTGAAAGCAGACTCCAGCAAATTATCACTACCGGATTTAATCCAGAGAGCCTAAAAATAACGGTAGAAGACTATAAAGGCTATACCGTTTTAATTGCCTCCGATCCTCCCCAGCTTGAACCGATAATCGTTTTAGAAATCACAGAACTCGATAGTGAATTGTATGGGCAACCGATTCCTCGATTAGCAACGCAAGGAAGTATCCTTTTAAAACAAATCCTCATTCAAGGCTATGAAGAACTACAGCCGGCCTATATTAAGCACCAACTAAAAATTTCCCTAGGGATTTTAGGCATAACCCTTTTATTGAGTGCCACTTTACTCTATTTAGAACGATTCATCAAAGCGAAGTTCAAAAGAGAGAGTCAAAACCAGGAATCCGAAGCATCACCTCCCCTAGAAAACTCCGATCCATTAGCCTCCCTAGATCGTGACCTCCATCAAAAGCAAGCCAAAGAATCCTTACGGCTTAAAATTCAAGTGTTACACTGGTTGCAATTACTGGTTGGTTTAGGAGCATTATCCCTGATTTTATGGCGGTTCCCCTGGACTCGTCCTTTAGGCAATTGGCTCTTCGATTTACCCGTCCTGATCATCTTTTTTGTCCTGGTCACTCAGATTGCGATCGAAAGCTCTTTTGTGGGCTTAAATCATCTCTCGCGAATGCTCATTGAACGTCAATCCCACTCAGAGCAAGAATCCTACCGCATGTCCATGCGAGTGAATAGCTTTGCTCCGATTGTCAAAGGGGCGATCGCCTTATCTTTGTTAGGTCTAGGAACTCTCTTAATTTTGAATACCTTGGGCATCCCCCTAGCCCCGATCTTAGGCGGTGCTGGGATTTTGGGGTTTGCGATTTCCTTTGGCTCCCAAACCCTGATTAAAGATACTCTCAACGGATGCCTGATTTTATTTGAAGACCAGTACGCGATCGGCGATTGGATTAGCATTAATGAATTTTTTGGTCGCGTCGAAAACCTTAATTTACGGATTACTAGCCTG
Organism: Roseofilum capinflatum BLCC-M114; assembly: GCF_030068505.1. Lineage (NCBI taxonomy): Bacteria > Bacillati > Cyanobacteriota > Cyanophyceae > Desertifilales > Desertifilaceae > Roseofilum > Roseofilum capinflatum. The sequence continues at coordinate 2,643 of NZ_JAQOSO010000039.1, read as the reverse complement.
CGGACAAAAGAAGGGCGCTTAATCACCCTTCCCAATAGCGAAATTCGAGTCGTTCAAAATTCCTCTAAAGATTGGGCAAGAAAGAAAGTATTTATTTACGTGAGTGCTAAAACCGATGTTGATTATGCCTTGAAACTGCTGGATGATATAGCCCAAAATCTGTGGCACGATCCTGATTGGAACGAGCAAATTATCGAAGCTGAAGTGCGGGGTGTGGATTCCATTGACGCAGGAGGAACTCAAATCGGAGTGCGCTTTGAAACCAAACCTGGAGTCTATCGCTTTGTGATCCGCGAATATCTGCGTCGAGTCAAGAAAACCTTTGATCAACAGGGTTTAGAATTGGGAATGCCCCAACAAGGAATGATTTATCGCCCCGACTCACCCCTCCAGACTTCTTCAACTCCCTCTATTCCCTGGACATCAAAAAATGATCTAGAATATGAACAGGGTTAATTGGCCTAAGTCTGAACAATACACTCATCACTTATGACACCGAACTGCGAGCAAATCATTGCCCAACAAAGAGAATTCTTCCAAACGGGACAACCCAGGAACTTAAACTTTCGGAAATCTCAACTCCAGAAACTCAGAGCAGTTATTGTAGAAAATAAGTCAAAAATTCTGGAGGGCTTGAACCAAGATTTACACAAATGCGAACAGGAAGGATATTACGAGTTAAACCCGATCTCCGAAATTGATTATACCTTAAAACACTTAGATAAATGGGCAAAAATTAAGCGCACTTTCACCTCCCCGGTGATGTGGCCTTCAATTGGAGAAATTCATCCTGAACCCCTAGGTGTGGTACTGATTATTTCCCCTTGGAATTATCCATTTAGTTTAGCCATAAGCCCCTTGGTGGGAGCCATAGCAGCCGGAAATTGTGCTGTAATTAAGCCTTCGGAGATTTCCCCAAAAACTTCGCAAGTTCTAGCGGAAGTTATTGGTAAAAATTTCGATCCCAACTATATTGCGGTGGTGGAAGGGGACGCGGAAGTGAGTCAAGCCCTACTTGCCCAGAAATTCGATCATATATTCTTTACGGGTAGTACCAGAATCGGCAAAATTGTCATGGAAGCGGCGGCGAAACACTTAACGCCTGTGACGTTAGAGTTAGGGGGAAAAAGTCCCTGTATTGTGGATGAAGATTGTGATATCTCTTGCACAGCGCGGCGGATTGTTTGGGGTAAATTTCTGAATGCGGGGCAAATTTGTATTGCTCCCGATTATGTGCTGGTGAATCAAAAGGTGAAAGCCGAGCTGACAGAAGCGATGCTGGCTGAAATCCAATCGTTCTATGGCGAAAATCCGGAAGAAAGCTCTGATTATGCCCGCATTATTAATGAAAAACAGTTTAATTCTCTGGAAAAGTTGCTGCAAGAGGGAAAGATTCTTTGTGGTGGAAAAACGAATCCGGAAACGCGCTATATTGCTCCGACTTTGATTGAGGACGTGACTTGGGATTCCTTGGTGATGCAGGAGGAGATTTTTGGCCCAATTTTACCGATTTTAGAGTATAACCGCCTGGAGGAGGCGATCGCCAAAATCAATGAACGTCCCAAACCCCTCGCCCTCTATCTCTTCTCCCAAGACTCCCAGATCCAGCGCCAAGTGCTAGAACAAGTCTCATCCGGAACCGCAGTCCTCAACGATACCATCTTGCAGGTTAGCGTTCACCAACTGCCCTTTGGGGGAGTTGGACAAAGTGGCATGGGCAGTTATCATGGATTAGCCAGCTTTCAAACCTTTAGCCATTATAAAAGTGTCTTAAGACGCTGGTTTTGGCTGGATCTCAACTTGCGATATCCCCCCTATGGCGACAAACTTCAACTCTTCAAAAAACTGCTTGGATATTAACAGGATTTATGACTCAACCTGAACCCACAACCTACCACGATAATCTGTTCGATCGCCTCTTCATTGCCCTTTTCACCCGCAAAATGGCGGCTGTGGTGGGTAAAGGTAGCTCAAAAAGAGGCTATGAAGGCTTCGTGGAGGTATCCCAGAACATCATGCAGGGGCGCAATGCCTTGGAGCAACAGCAACTGGTAAAAAAGGTCTTAAACTCCCTGATTCCCGCCCCCCTTTTAACCGTTGTGCGTACCTTAACTCGACCGACTCAATGGGTATGTGAAGCCAATGCCTGGTTTGCGACGCTCTTATTTCAATGGTTGGTGGGGCCCTGTGAAACCAAAACCGTAGAAATTATTAGTGAAAATCACACGGCCCGACCACAAAAAAGCGCCGTTCAGATTAAAAAATGTCGCTATTTAGAAAGCAGTGGTTGTGTAGGAATGTGCATTAATATGTGCAAATTGCCGACTCAAGATTTCTTTACCCAACAATTTGGCATTCCCTTAACCATGACTCCCAACTTTGAAGATTTCAGTTGTGAAATGGTGTTTGGACAGTATCCCCAACCCTTAGAAGAAGAAGCGGCCTTCGAGCAACCCTGCTTAACGGAGCATTGTGCTATTTCTTCTGTGAAGCCTGAACCTTGCCCTCGCGTGCGCGATACAACGCTTCGCCCGGTAATGGGGGAATGGGGGGAGTAAACTACTGGATGCCCTGCGCTAACGCTAACGCACCCTACTGGACCGGCAAGCTTAAAATTGGGGGTAAGAGTGTAGGTTGGGTTGA
>NZ_JAQOSO010000038.1 GCF_030068505.1 Roseofilum capinflatum BLCC-M114 | reverse complement strand
AGAAGTTAATTAGACAATTATTGAGGAAAGAGACGATGCGCGAGTCGGTGATTTATCAAGAAATTCATGAAGAAGGTCTGCTCGAAGGAATTCAGCAAGGAATTCAGCAAGGAATTCAGCAAGGAATTCAGCAAGGCGTACAACGGGAGGTCTCTTTAATTACTCGTCAATTGACGCGACGAGTGGGGGAACTGTCTCCAGAATTGGAAGCCCAGATTCAGTCTTTGTCGGTGGAAACTTTGGAAGATTTGGGGGAAGCACTGCTCGATTTTACGGGAGTTGAGGATTTAGTGTCTTGGCTTGGGGAGCGACTATCTTAATGTTGAGGGAGTGGAACTGATGACTGTTGACGAAGCGCTGGCGATCGCTGAAACTCTTCTAGATGGAGAAGGACTAAACGATGTCCAGCAGTTGATCTTTCGGCAATGTTGGCAAGGAAGATGTTCTTATCCGCAAATCGCCGAAGCTTCCAATTACGATGATGTGTATATCAAATCCGTCGCTGCCAAACTGTGGAAACAACTCTCAGAAGTTCTCGACGAAAAGGTGAAGAAAAGTAACTTACAGGCAGTGTTTAAGCGATACTTGCGCCGAAATTCCATCATTTTGCATCGCACCCAGGAAATCGAAGTTAACCTCAATGGCGCAAATCTCAGTGGAGCTACCTTAAATTTAGCCAACCTCAGCAGTGAAGCTGTCTTACACGCTAAAACTTTAGAATCAGAACTACTGCCAGAAAATCCACCTGAAACCGACTCTCATCCAGAAGATCCCAAATATCTCTGGAACGGTCGGCATTTTGATTGTGAAGCTCAACTGAAAATAGCCGAAGCCTTAGATCGTGCCAATGTTCTCTTCTTTCCCAATGCCAAAGCACGCCTCACCACATCAGACGGGAGAGAAAACCAAGACGCGCACTTCCTAGTCTTCTACCAAGGCAAATGGGGCATTCTGGAAGTCGTGTCTCTTGAGAAGAGAGCAAAAACGGGAGAGACAGACAACCCATTTGAACCCCATGGCATCTCCCTGATCCATTGCTGTGACTATAACGAATGCAACGAAGATGGCGATCGGGTTGTCCAAGAGTTCCTAGAGCTTTTGACTCAAGAATAAAACTAGATAACAACGTACTAATTAGTCATCGCTCTAATTAAAACTTCTTTGAGAGCAATTCCTTCTTCTTCGATCTCATTAATTGTAATCGTGTCCACAATATCAAATCTTGCTCCTGCACTTTGCAGGTCATCATCCAACGTTTTCAAGAATGTTGTGGCTTCAGCATCATGTCCAATTTGGATAAACGAGAAGGCTAATTCATCATCTCTCTCAATTTTCTGGGTCGCAGTGATAATAGCATCAATAACTGCTTTCGGATGATCGGGTTGCCCATCAGTAACGACAAGAAATGTTTCACCACCCAACTTTGCTTGACCTTGTTCTTTACGTTGAAAATAGTTATTTAGAGCATCTTGTAGCACCTGAGCCATTTCGGTTCTACCAACAGGCTCATTTTCCCTGAAGATTTCTTCTACTTTTTCAGAGGTTACATGGTCATAACGCCTAAATTTAGATGAGAAGGTATATATAGTAACACCATCCGAATTCAATTGTTCACACTTGCTGGCTATAGCTAAGGTTGTTTCTTGCATGACTTCCCAACGACTTTTACCAGCTTCACAATCTTTTTTTGCCATAGTACCACTCTTATCGATAATCAGAGTGTAGCTACGATTTTCTAAATCAATAGACATAAACTCTCCCGAACTAAATCAACAGTATTTTTTAAACAGCACAGAAAATCTCTTTAGCCAAACGACCAAGAAAGCTTGTACTTTTTTTGATAAAATTTCCTATATCAGGATCGATTCCAGTATTGTCAACTAGCCAATCAATACCTTTTATTACACAATGAATGATTGCTGCATCTATTAATTCCTCTAGTCCTTCTTCAAGAGCCATGTTCATTTTGTTTTGTTCACCTAAACTCATTTCAATAAAATCCATGTCTAAACTCATCGCTATCACCTTAATTTACGTTTTTTTGTATCCATAACTTCAATATTTTTGAGTATTCAACCAACGACGAAATTCAAAAAGGGTCTTTTTATTTCCTGGGTCATATACTAATAAATTGCAAAGATTTTCAGTTTTTTCAAAAGGAACTCGATCTAGAGCATCACCAGAAACAATATGGCGAAATTGAAGGGTTGCTTCGTCTCCAAGCTTGTTTAGGATAACCAACATCAATTTGTTGAGATTATACCTCAAGATTGCTGAACATGGAATGACTCTGTAATTATCATACAAACGATCGAATAGATCTTGGTATTGAGAATATTTTTTTTGATATGTACGTAGTTTTTCATCATTCATATAACCTTTATAGTAAATCAGTCTTGAGATTTTGTCGCATTCAAAATTTTCTTCTGGAATATCAAAGTCACAATCATTATATGTTTTTGATACAATTAAGTTTCCATAAGGCTCAATAAAAGTCTTTTGATAAAATAAAGATTTTTGTTCCAGTGTTTCTTTGGTTTGTGGAGGAGGTAAAAACTTGACAAAATTACCGATTTTTGCAGCGATCCACGAAGGAGGATGCAGAACATCCGCTTTGGTCAAAATGAAGGTCAGTTTACTCATTAAGACAGCCTTCTGTTCTAGAGTATACCCCTCCATGATCTTTTTCAATGACTGTTGATCAAAAACCACAGAGCGATTGTCAGCATGAATTGCCCATAGGATAACATCAGAAGATTGCAAGTGTTCTCTATACTGTTTTAAATAGCCTTCGTCTGCTTCTTCTGACTCTCCAATTCCCGGAAGATCGTAAAAATACAGTGTACCTCCTTCCTTAATTTGAACGGGTATCTCTTCTATCTCTTTCGTGCAGGGCTTCACTGGATCGGTCTTCAGATTAGTACCAAATAAAGCATTGAGTAGAGAGGACTTGCCAACTCCAGTTTGACCCACAATCGAAACCCGAAACTGGCGATTATCAATTCGCTTTTTCAGTTCCTCTTGAACCAGTTTAATCTGATCTGGCGTTAAATTAACATCTTCCATTTGTCTTAGATGATTTGACCATAGGTCAGTTTACCAACTGAATGCCACAGTGTCAGTGATAAAAAGGATTAAAAAGTAGCAAAAAGTGATTCTTTTTGCGAAAATCTTGTAAACTTAAGTTAAGATGCTATTTTTTCACTCCCTTGGCCTACGACAACACCTGCAAATACCTAGCCGAAAAGTTCCCAGAGTCC
>NZ_JAQOSO010000037.1:19541-42091 GCF_030068505.1 Roseofilum capinflatum BLCC-M114 | reverse complement strand
AGAAGGGGAGTAAAGTCCCTCTCCCGTGGGAGAGGGATATAGGGAGAGGGCATTTCCAACAAGTTAAGAAGGGGAGTAAAGTCCCTCCTATGGGAGAGGGATATAGGGAGAGGGCATTTAACTGGCTACAGCAGACTGCTCACTAGCGAGGGCATCTTTCACACGCTGATTGCGGACTTCTCCGCCGTGGGTGACACAAGTGCCGCTAATAATATCGTCTTCAAAATCGAGATTTAACTCCCCTTCTTTCACCAGATAATTCAGCAGAGTCGAGATATTTTTGGCGTACATTTGCGAGGCATGAACCGCCATCGATGCGGGCAGATTGATCGGCCCAATGACCGTGACTCCTTCATAAACCACATCTTTACCCGCTTCGCTCACTTCACAGTTGCCCCCTTGTTCAGCCGCTAAATCAACAACTACCGAACCGGGTTTCATTTGGGCCACCATTTCTTTAGTCACCAACCGGGGTGCTTTTTTACCCGGCACTTGAGCCGTCGTAATCACCACATCCGCCGTTTTTACATGCTCGGCGACTAATTCTTGGGAGCGCCGTTTGGAGTCTTCGGAAATTTCCCGCGCATAGCCTCCTTCGGCTACGGTTTCTTCGTCAAGTTTCACTTCTACGAATTTCGCGCCCAAACTTTGGACTTCTTCCTTAACTGCGGGACGGATGTCAAAGGCTTCTACGACAGCACCAAGTCGTCTGGCAGTGGCGATCGCCTGCAAGCCAGCTACTCCCGCCCCAATGATAAACACCTTTGCCGGTCGAATCGTTCCCGCAGCCGTCGTTAACATGGGGAAGAACTTAGGCAGAACAGCCGCCGCGATCAACACCGCCTTATAACCCGCAACCCCCGCCTGAGAGGATAAAGCATCCATACTTTGGGCGCGACTGGTACGGGGAATCAGTTCCATACTCAAAGCCGTGACCTGAGCATCAGCCAACTTTTGCATCATTTCCGGTTGAGCCAAGGGATTTAAAAAGCTAATTAACACTTTTCCAGGAGTCAATAGCCCCAATTCTTCTTCCACAGGAGAGCCGACCTTTAAGAGGACATCCACTTCCTTCCATAATTTCTCTTTATCAGAAATAACCTGCGCTCCCGCTTCCTCATAGGCAGAATCCGCAAAATAGGCTTGCTCTCCTAGGCCAGATTCGACCCAAATTTCTAACCCCTGTTTGCTCAACTTGGCGATCGCATCGGGAATTAGAGCAACTCGGCGTTCTCGATATTCAACTTCTTTAGCAACTCCTATTTTCATGGATATTCCTCTTCTATAGTGATCGATTAGCTATTGATGAACTAGCACGCTGGCTGGATGGATAGCACCGACTGGATTTGAGTAATTTGCATTTGGTTCTTATGGATCGTAAGCCCATCCCTGGCAACCCGGAAGGATCTTTAACTTATTTTATGAATTAGCGGGACTTCAAGACCCCCATCTCCGAAATGGGTGGCGATCGCCTCTATGCCACAATAGAGAAACAGTCAATATACTGGAGGGAGTCTCATGGCGATCGCCGATCTAGATCGTATTACCATCAATCCAGAAGTATGCCTTGGACAACCAACGATTCGGGGAATGCGGATCACCGTAGAATTTGTCCTCAAACTACTCGCTAGTCAGTTATCTGTTCCAGACATTTTAGAGTCGTATCCAGAACTCGAAGAAGAAGACATTCGTCAGGCTCTCAATTATGCAGCCTGGGCAGTATCCGATCGCGTTGTTCACTTCACTTCAGCATGAGTCGTCTACGTTTAATTGCCGACGTTCATATTTCTCCTGTGACAGTTGCAGCTTTATAGCGCTTCGCGCTAGGGAATAGGGAATAGGGAATAGGGAATAGGGAATAGGGTTGTAGTACATGGCTTTGAGCCTTTAAGACTTTACACCATAACAGCGCAAAGCGCTGTTATGGTACAGGGCTACGACATAGTACGCACCACAGATGTATTACCTCCGACTGCTGCTGATGCGGAGATTTTGGAAGTGGCGAGGGTAGAGAATCGGGTGATTTTAACCCAAGACTTAGATTTTTCTATGCTGGTTGCTCTCGGCAATTATGGACTCCCTAGCCTAATCACATTACGGTTGTCCTCTGTAAAACCAGAAAAAACTCCTAGATGTTTTACCTATTAAGGGGGGTTGTGGGGATCTTTCCCTGCTGTACCTCATTACAGCGCAAAGCGCTGTAACATTTACGGACTTGATATCACTAGAGTAACTCAATTCTCAAGCCCAACCAGAAAAGCCAAAAAAAACGCCCCCCTGACGGAGAGCGTTTTTTTTGATTAAATCAGTTTATCAAAACTCGAATTAACCGTTGATAGAAGGAGCAGTTAAAGCTACAGGAGCAGCTTCACCAGCCGCCAAATCTAAGGGGAAGTTGTGAGCGTTACGCTCGTGCATTACTTCCATACCCAGGTTGGCGCGGTTGATTACATCTGCCCAGGTGTTGATTACGTGACCTTGAGAATCCATGATGGATTGGTTGAAGTTGAATCCATTTAGGTTAAACGCCATGGTGCTTACACCTAAAGCTGTAAACCAGATTCCAACTACCGGCCAAGCTCCTAAGAAGAAGTGAAGGCTACGGCTGTTGTTGAAGGATGCGTATTGGAAGATTAAACGTCCGAAGTATCCGTGAGCGGCTACGATGTTGTAGGTTTCTTCTTCTTGTCCGAATTTGTAACCGTAGTTTTGAGATTCAACTTCGGTGGTTTCACGAACTAAGGAAGAGGTTACCAAACTACCATGCATAGCGGAGAACAGTGAACCTCCGAATACACCGGCTACTCCCAGCATGTGGAAGGGGTGCATGAGGATGTTGTGTTCTGCTTGGAATACAATCATGAAGTTGAAGGTTCCGCTAATTCCTAAAGGCATTCCATCAGAGAAGCTTCCTTGTCCGATGGGGTAGATTAAGAATACAGCAGTTGCAGCAGCTACAGGGGCGCTGTAAGCTACGCAAATCCAAGGACGCATTCCTAAGCGGTAGCTCAATTCCCATTCACGACCCATGTAAGCGAATACACCGATCAGGAAGTGGAATACGACGAGCTGGTAGGGGCCTCCGTTGTACAACCACTCATCTAAGGAAGCTGCTTCCCAGATGGGGTAGAAGTGCAGACCGATCGCGTTGGAAGAAGGTACAACAGCACCAGAGATGATGTTGTTTCCATACAGCAAGGAACCAGCTACGGGTTCGCGGATGCCGTCGATGTCTACGGGAGGAGCTGCTACGAAAGCGATGATGTAGCAGATAGTAGCGGTTAAGAGGGTGGGGATCATCAGTACGCCGAACCAACCTACATAAAGGCGGTTTTCGGTTGAGGTAACCCACTGACAGAACCGCTCCCAAGCGCTCGCGTTGGAGCTTTGTTGAAGAGTTGTGGTCATGTTTATATGATGGCTATGTATTTTTCTAGGTTCTGTGGCGGTTTTTTTCCGTCCACATTTCCAATATAAGTGACTTTGTTTAGTTTTGTAAAGCCCTTTTAATTTAGCGATCCTGATGATTAACATTAACTAAGCTTATATATTCAATAGCGAATCCGGGGATCGACATAAGCATTCAAAATATCGATCGCAATACTGGCCATCACCACAATAGACGCGAAGAAGACCACAACCCCCTGAACGGTAGTGTAGTCGCGTAAGCTAATCGCCTCATACAACCGATTCCCCAAACCCGGCCAAGAAAACGTCACCTCCGTCAACACCGTTCCCCCCAACAGCGCTGCCAGGGTCAAGCCCAAAATCGTAATCACCGGAATCAGGGCATTTTTCAGGGCATGGGCCAACAAAATCCTCAACTCCGGAATTCCCCTTGCCTTAGCTGCCTCCACATAATCCGCCTTCAGAGTTTGTTGCAAATTCACCCGCACAATGCGCTCAAAAATCCCACTAAGCAACAACCCCAACGTCAAAGACGGCAGGGCCAAATGATGAATCGCCACCCAAAGCTGGCCCAAATTCCCCGTTAACAAACTATCTATCACATAAAGTCCCGTTGGCCCCTGGGGAGGCGTTTCCCCCAGAGCAAAGCGAGTGCCCAGGGGAAACCATTGCAGTTCTACCGCAAAAATTAACTGCAACAACATCCCCGCCCAAAACGGCGGCACAGAATAAGTAATAATGCTAAACAACCGCGCCCCCACATCCAAAGGTGTATGGGGGCGAGAAGCTGCCAACGTCCCAATCGTAATCCCGATCGCCAGCGCCACCGCCATACTGCACACCGCCAACTCCATCGTCGCCGGAAAATGCAAGCCAATGATATCCCAAACCGTTTGTCCGCGACTGGTTAAGGATGTGCCTAAATCCAACTGCAACAAACTGCCCAAATAATTCAGGTATTGCAACCCCAAGGGTAAATCTAACCCCAATTGTTGTCGTAGCTGTGCCTTCGCCTCTGCGGATGCTCTGGCTCCATAAATGGCATCTACCGGATCGCCCGGAGTCGCCCTTAATAGTAGGAAAACCAGGGTGACAATCAGCCACAACATCAGGGGAGCCAACAGCACACGGGTCAGAATATAATACTGAAGAGCCTTAGAACGGGACATAAAAGCGGTAACTTAACAATCAGTCCCTATTTTAGGGGCGATCGGGGGCCTCAATAGCTGAGAATTTCCAGATCCACAGGAGCCGTTCCAGAATGGAGCATCTCCGATCTCCCTCGCTGCTACCCAAGATTCACATGATCCAGAGGAACTATAGCAGTCCCCTTGAAAGGGCGTTCAACGTACAACTAAGATCGGTTCCAATACCATCTTGGAAACCAAAAACTAAAGGCTACTAGCACTGCCAACAAAGGAGTGCTAAAAGCTGTACGCATAATTAGAAAAATTTCCAGTGGCAACCAAATTTGGGAGAAAATTAAGAATACTGCCGCCATTAGATGTACAATTGCCCATATGATAGTGAGAATGACCCAGGCAGACTGAAATTCTTCAGACTGCCTAAATTCCCCTAACTCCTGTGATTTCGGAATTTCCCCCATAGCTTCAGCAAAGACAAGTATTAAGGGGCGAGAAAATCCTAATGAGCCAAGAAAAATCAATCCCCAAAGCGTATGATCGATCGCTGCTGTAGCCAGATAAAAGTCTGGATTAAGTGTAACTATTATGCCCACGATTTCAATCAGAGTTAAAGGGATAGATAATACGGCAAAGAGATTGATTTTCTTAAATGCTAAATGAGTGATTGCAGCTACTCCAACAGCCCAGCCAGCCGCTAAAAAAGCACCAATCAAAGGCTTCTCAAAACGATGAAATAGATAAAAGATTCCAATTGGAATCAGCCCTCCAATGATGAACTGCTTCCAGGGGAATCGCCGTCTCATTGAATACCACCAAGTGTCCGCTTGATTTCGATTTTTCATGTGATTTCCCTCTTTGAGTTTAGCTATGCCCTTCAGAGTTTAAGTAGGTAGCTGAAGATATGGAAGTTGTAGAGTAGCGGGTTCATAATTGGGCGCGATCGCTTTCTAGCAGAGTAAGTTTTGCAACAACTTTTCTGATGTCTAACTCATTCTCGCTATATTGTAGCTGGTTCACATTGGAGGCTAGTTTTGTTTATGCAACGGTTCCTACGCCTGGATGGATTTACGAGAGCAGAACGAATTGGGATGACCTATCGTGTAAGTGAGGCAATTAATCAAGCGGGAGCTTGGATTACCAACTTTCACCTCTACTCAAATCTCCTGATTTGCATCAATTTCCAAGTTCCGATCGCTAATTTAAACAGACTCGCTGCAACGCTACAGGAGACAGGTTTGCAGTTGAGCCAAGAGAGTTTAGAGCAGCTTATGCTTGCCCATGACTCAACCCTGAAAGAGCAAGAGCTAGTCGGGACATTGCAAATTACCTTTGTACATAACGAACCTGACTTACTCCGAGATATACCTGCTGTTCCAGGGTAAGAATTTTGGATTTGATATAAACTAAAATCAGTCAGTGGTCAAAGAGATAGATGATTTCTGGAATTGCGACCCACCAACAGAAAACGCTGGGAGAACAGCGATTGGCGCTGCATGGATTAGCGTGGGAAAACTATCAACAGATTCTCCAGGGCTTACCGGAAAGTCGCGCAGTACGGCTGATTTACGATCGCGGAACGCTAGAATTCATTATGCCCCTAGAAGACCATGAATTTGCGGCTGAGTTGATTGGGGTCTTTATTCGCGTGCTAGTCGCAGCCATGGGATTGAAGCTCAAATCTATGCGCTCGACCACTTTAGCTCGTCCAGACTTGGATCGCGGTGCAGAACCCGATAACGCCTACTATATCCAAAATCAACCTCAAGTTGCGGGTCGCAGGGTTGATTTACAGCAAGATCCGCCCCCAGATTTAGTCGTTGAAGTCGATATTACCCACACAGATATGGATAAAAATCAACTGTATGCGGCTCTGGGAGTGCCGGAATTTTGGCGCTACGATGGGCAAAAATGGCGCATTTACCGACTGCAAGGAACAGTGTATCAGGAATGGGAGCGATCGCCGACCTTTCCTCTCGTCGAAAAAGCAGATTTATATCATTTTTTACAGCAAGCCCAAGAAGATGAAATCGCAGCAGAACAAGCATTGCGTCAATTAATTCAGGAAAGAATCGTTTAACAATCAATAAGCGAATTCAACGTACAACTAAGATCGGTTAGATGTACAATTCCCCATATGATAGTGAGAATGACCCAGGCAGACTGAAATTCTTCAGACTCACTAAATTCTCCTAACTCCTCTGAGTTCGGAATCTCCCCCATAGCTTCAGCAAAGATAAGTATTAACGGGCGAGAAAATCCTAATGAGTTAAAGGGTTCCAGGGGAAGCGCTGTCTCATTGAATGCCACCAGGTTTCTGATTGATTTTGATTTTTCATTCTATGATACCACGATCAGAATATAATACTGGAGAGCCTTAGCACAGGGCATAAAATCGGTAACTTAACCCTTCAGTTGCACAACCAGTCCGTATTTTAGGGGCGATCGCTTTCTAGCAGAGTAAGTTTTGCGACAGAAGACTTAAAAAAACTTTTAGACTAGCTATATCTAATGATTATGTATTATCAACGCAAACACGATTTCTACCACTATTCTTCGCTTCGTAGAGAGCCTTATCAGAAAGTTCTATGAGTTCACCAAATGTAGCAAAATTCTTAGCTTTTTTGTACATTGATATACCAATACTCACTGTCATGGTTATGCAGTCTACACCCGCCATAATTGGTGTTTTTTCAACTTCAATTCTTATTCGTTCAGCTAATTTCTGACCCGCTTCTAATGAAATTTCTGGAATGACTGCCAAAAATTCTTCTCCACCCAGCCTTCCGAATATATCATTGCACCTAATATTCTTAGAGATAATTTCTGAAAAAGCGATTAATGCAATATCACCAGTCTTGTGTCCATATCGATCGTTGATGGATTTAAAGTGATCGATATCGAACATCATACATACAAGCGAAGTTTGGCCTTGCTTGATACGCATAAACATTCTTTCGGCTAAATCTAATAAATGCTGTCTTGAATAAACTTGCGTTAAGGCATCAAATTCAACCATTTCACGCAGTTGGTTTTCCGCATTTTTGAGTTCGCTAATGTCTACCCATTGACAGACGACATTTTTCAACTTTCCTTGTGAGTCCATGATCGGGAACATATAGACATCGATATACATATCCCGTGCTGCTTGAAAAGCAATATCATTAATCTTTGTCCCTTGCCAAAAAATCGTAAAATGCGCTGGTTGATGCGTCTCGAAAACAGACTGCACTTTCGGCATCACACCTTGCGCTTTCAGGTTATCGTCCTGAAAAACGTTATATGTGCCGACAATCTGATCGTCCGGTATATTCAGGGTTTCACATACAATACGGTTGACCTGGATGACTGTCCCGTCGCGATCGGATATCCACATCCCGAACATACTTAAATCAATCAGCGTATTCAGAAACTCCCTAGCGGCATGAATTTCTGCTTCAGCCTGTTTGCGATCGGTAATATCATTATTGGTCAACACAAGGTGGCCAGAAATCAATTGCGCGTAGATCTCGCATATTTTGACAGACCCATCCCGGCAGGTAATATGATATTCACCAGTATTCACGGCGGTTGTCGAGTGTTGCATTCTTTCTAGATACGGCTGCGAGCGATCCATTACCTCCTGGCGGTATTGGGGATCGGGATAAGCCAGGGAAAACCATTCGGCAGGCGTTTGGGGCTGATGTCCAAACAGTTCTTGTGCGCTTTTACTCCAATGTAAAATATTTTCACCCGCCGCATCTAAAACAACAACCGGGAATGGGCTTTCATTAACGAGGGTGCGGAACTGTTCTTCGCTTGCTTTGAGAGCTTGTTCAACTTTTTTTTGTTCGGTAACATCTCTGTTTATTCCAAGGACACCAAATATTTGATTGTTCTCATCTTTGAGCGGGATTTTTACACTATGCAAAAAACGAGTTTCACCAGAAACGATTGCTGTAATCGTGTTTTGAACAATCTTTCCGCTTAATACTTCTAGATCGTATTGATGGTATCCTATGATTTCTTTGTCGGGGTTGCCTTCCAGCAGTTCAGCATCCCAACCGTTCTCCAGATCGGTTTTGCCAATCAACTCAGACGGTTCTTTATTAACTCCTTGAGCAAATTTTCGATTGCATAAGATTGTCTTTAACTCCTTGTCTTTGACAAAGATATAATCAGTTGAAGTGTCAATGACATTACGCAATAAACGTTCGCTTTTCTTTAATGCTTGCTCTGCTTTTTTGATGTCAGAAATATCACGAAACTCGACGACCCGAGCTGGCTTACCATGATATTGAATAGCCTTTGCATGAAGTCGCAACGGAAAAATTGTGCCATCCTTTCGGATACCTTCCACCTCATACGACTCTTCAGATCCTGAGATGATCTTGTCCATCACCAAGTCACGCCAGTCCGGTGCAATGAGAAGAAGGCCATCCATGCCGACCAGTTCGTCATAGGAATACCCTGTAATATTGATTACGCCTTTTGAAAAATCAAGAATACGTCCTCGATCGTGAATGATACTGCCGCCGAAGGATGGATTATAGAATAATCGGTGGCGTTCTTCACTTTCTCTCAAAGCATCTTCGATTTGTTTGCGGTCGGTGATGTCTGTCCCGGTACTTATGAAATATTCCCCAAATGAAACACTGGTCATGTGGTAGAACTGACCCGTTGGTGGGAAATAGGCTTCCCATGTGTAGGGTGTACCTTCTGAAAAAATCTTTTTCACAATGGGCATGAACTGCTCCGTTGCATCATAAGAGAAGATTTCATTGGTGGTTTTGCCGATAATTTCAGGACGGGTTTTGCCCCAGGCTTTGAGAGCAGCAGGATTGACCTCTACCAATCTCCAGGTCTTAATCGCACCTTGTTCATCACGAACGAGCTTCCAGAGATGTACCTCGTGCATCATATTCTCGAACAAGTTCCGATATCGTTCCTCACTTTTTTTAAGTGCGCTAATGTCCATAAAGGTGGTGACAATTTGGCTGAGGTGTCCGTTTTCATCAAACTCCGGGATTGCTGTATCGAGAACCCACATCGGTTCGGCTTTGTCGCTTTGCTGAATGCCCACCACCAGGTTGTGGACGGGTTTTTTCGTCTTAAGAACCCGCGACACAGGATATTCTTCAACCGGCATCGGGCTGCCGTCCTCCCGCAAAAATGTCCAAGCAGTATCGGTCAATTCCTTTCCAAGCATCTGCTCGCGTGTTAAGCCAAGCATGATTTGCGCTGTCGTATTACTTTTAATTACGGTTCCATTCTTCCCATGAACCACTACCCCGGCTTGTATGCTGTCGATCGATTGGCCAATACGGCTTTGTTCTCGGAGCGTTTGGCTTGCCTCCAGCTCCTGAACCCTCTGCTCCAATTCTTCATAGGTCAATCTTTTAGACATATAACGCATCAAGGTGTCCTCCATAGAAGAGGGATAGCGATGAACCTCTCTCGATTACTATTCTAACCTAGCCTTTGTATGTCAAGACTTGAAGCTGTTTTTGCTTACTTTCTAAGCTAGATGATAATTGTGAGAATTTTGTGAATTCGATTAAAGTGAGGAGTGCGAACATCTTGCTCGCTGTTGTGTTCCCTATTCCCTATTCCCTATTCCCTATTCCCTATTCCCTATTCCCTATTCCCTATCCCCTATCCCCTATTCCCTATTCCCTATTCCCTATTCCCTATCCCCTCGTCATCAAATTAAGTATCATCCGACTGAGAATAGAGCCAGTCTTGGATTTCATGGGTAACCCAAGCGGCTTCATTGGGTCTTATACCAGGAGCAATTCCATAAGTGTATTCTCCAGTATAATTGTGGCAATGGAGTTTTACCAGGGTGCCATAGTGTTCATGGTGAATAAAGACCCCCATTAACTGTTCGGATAAACCGGTTTGGGTTAGGTAGCTCCAACCAAATAACTTCCTTTCGATGGTAAACTCCTCTTTCTCAAACGTGACTTGGGTTTCAGTCGCTGAAAATAACAAGATTAGGACAACAATGGTTAAAAACACAACGAGCAAAATCAAGGGATTGTGAAGAAGTCTGAGAACGCCCATAAACATCGTCCGGGTAATCATCAAGCTGGCTAAGATGAGGGCAAGGGTTCTGAAGGTATTGCGCTCAAATCTAGGAGGTATTTCTAATTTTAGCGAAGTGGGCGATCGCCAAATGTCAATCAGGGTGTTGTCCGGTTTTGGGACATGGCCAAACTTAGCGCTCTGGGTGGTGGAGATCTCCACCGGTTGGGTATAGAGTTGATTGAAGGCTTCCTGAGCGCTGCTAAACCGCTTTTCTAGGGCTGGATCGGTCATTTTCTCGATCCAGGTGATGAAATAGGGATTGAGTGTCGAGCGATCGCGAAATTGAATTCGATTGTCTCGATGGGGCAGATCGATCGGCGGAACCCCAGTCACCACATGAATCAACGTCGCGCCTAATGCATAGAGATCTGAAGCCGCAACCGCACGCCCCCAAAACTGCTCCAACGGTGCATAACCACTCGTTCCTACCACCGTAAACGTCACCCCAGTCACCGCCGCTTGCGATTGCACCGCCCCAAAATCGACTAAGTAAACCTGCCCATCCTCACCCAAAATAATATTACTCGGCTTAATATCCCGATGCAGCACCGGGGGACTCAAGCGATGTAAATAGATCAGGATTTTCAACACAGAAGCCGCAATATCCTTCACCTCCTCCTCCGCAAAACGCCCCCCATTCTCCAACCGCTCCTGCAACGATGCACCCGGAATATACTCCTGCACCAACCCAAACCAAGGAACCCCTCCCCCCATCTCTTGATCCAGAGAAAAATAATCCCGATATTTCGGAATACAAGCATGATCGAGCGCTTGCAGCACCTGCGCTTCCCGTTCAAACAACTTCAGCTCATCCCATTGCATCTGAGGATTAAACGCCAACAACTTCAGGGTTACCGATTCATTACTGGTTAAATCCGTAGCCAACCAAGTTTGACGACCTGCCGCCGTCCGTCCCAATTTCCGGTGTAGCTGATATTCTAGGGGTTGGGAAGACGTTGATTGAACGGATAACACTTGTTCCGCTTGCAACATAGGAGAGGGAGTTTCCAATGAGATATAGATATGCTGTAGGAGCGAAGGCCCTTCGCACCAATATTCCTACTATAGCAATGAGCCACGGTTGTAGGGGCGGGTTTGAAACCCGCCTCCTAGAATTTCTCACCGTAGATTAATTTTCAAGCAGTATTCTAGACAAGATAGTGAACTAATCAAGGGATATTTATGGGTTTAACTGAAGATCTAGAAAACAGATCTCAAGCCGTCTTTGCTAACCTCTCTGCAACCATTAAAGCCAGAATGAAGGAAGCAACTGAGGAATTACACAGCTCTGGCATCATCCAGCAAGCTTGCCAACAAGGAGATATGGCTCCTGATTTCTCCTTACCCAATACCATGGGAAAAACCATAACCCTCAGTGAGTTACTCCAGAGCGGCCCTGTCGTTCTCTCCTTCTATCGAGGACAATGGTGTACGTTTTGCAACTTGGAATTACAAGCTCTTGAGCGGATTTCGCCCACTTTAAGGGATTTAGGGGCAACTCTTGTTGCTATCTCCCCTCAAACCTTCGAGAATTCATCCCACATGGTTGCTAAACATGAACTCACCTTTAACGTTCTGAGCGATCGCCATAATTCCGTTGCTCGAAGCTATGGCTTGGTCTTTCGCTTACCCGAATCTCTGCGCGTCATCTATCAACGGTTGGATATCGATCTTCCCGCTTACAATGGCGATCAAACCTTTGAATTACCCATTCCAGCAACCTACGTTATTCGTCAAAACGGTCAAGTCGCTCTATCTTTTGTCAATGCAGATTACACGCAACGCCTCGATCCTCGTGACATTATAAAAATGTTACGCTCCCTTAAAAATGGGCAATTTTAAGCAAAAAGACCATGACCCATTACCAAAATAAAGCGCTTTCAGTGTACACTCGACACAGAAATTTATTCCAGGACGTTGCCATGAAAGCGACAGGACATTGCCAGTGTGGTGCAGTTACTTACTCCGCCGAAGATGTAGAAACTGATGTGTACAGTTGTCACTGTAATATCTGTCTGCGATGGACGGGTGGCCCTGGGTTTGCGGTAAGTGTGGGACAAGTCACCTTTGAGGGTGAGGCAAACATGAGTCGGTTCGATTCCTCAGAATGGGCCGAGCGCGGATTTTGTAATCGTTGTGGGACTCATTTGTTCTATCGCTTGAAAGAGGGCGATCAGTATATGCTGTGGATGGGAACTTTTGATGATTTAACTCAATTTAAGCTGGCGGGAGAAATTTTCATTGACAAGAAGCCCCACTTATACGATTTAGCAGGCGATCATCCACGGTTAACTGGGGAAGAATTTATGGCTTCAATAAGCAATTAACAATTAACAATTAACAATTAACAATTACAGCGTTTATCGCTGTTATGACTAGCCCGTTATGACTAGCCCGTAGTGCAGGAGTGTTTTCGATGCCAATCGAAGGTTTTTTTCAAATTACATTGATACTAGCTACATTTTTATGTTCTCTGGTGGCTGGCTTCCTCCTGGCATTTGCGATCGTCGTCATGCCAGGGATAACACAATTAAGCGATCGCGAATTTATTCGAGCCTTTCAAGTCATCGATGGCATTATCCAAAATAATCAGCCCGTTTTTGTCTTCCTTTGGCTCGGTTCCATCCTCTTTTTAGTCGCGTCCGGTATCCTGAGTCTGGGACAATTGGATAGCGTTGGGTATCTTCTCATCATCTTTGCCGTACTGACTTATATTCTTGGTGTCCAGTTACCGACATTCACGATTAACATCCCCCTGAATAAGCAATTGCAAGCGTTGAAGCTCGATGAGATGGATGAAGCCACCTACCAGTCCGCTCGTCTCGACTTTGAACCCCGTTGGAATCAATGGAACTTAACCCGAACACCTCTAGCCTGTTTCGTCTCGGCACTGTTAATCATTCTTCTCTTCAGACTTTAAGTTAATGGCTTCCCCTCATCCCCCTACCCCCTTCGGCTACGCTCAGGGCAAGCCTTCTCCCGCAGGCGCTGTCCTGCTTGCCCTGAGCGAAGTCGAAGGGAGCGAAGCCGAAGGGAGAAGGGGGAAAGTCCCTCTCCCGTGGGAGAGGGATATAGGGAGAGGGACTTTCCTGTTGCACAACTCATTTAGACTAGCTATATGAACCAATACTTTCAAGAAGTAATGAACAATTTTTAATTGACCTCTGGAGCGCGTCCCATTAAACCGGTCATCAATCTAAGGGAAAGATAACGACCGATGCGAAACTTCTGTAAGAAGAGTAATCCTAAACGGCGTATCCAAACCACGGGTAACCAGTCGGTGGAAAATGTGCGGTCTAAGAAATCGGTAAAACCGAGAATCATCCAGTTTTGAGGTTTGCGCCACTGTTGATAGGGTTTGAGGTTCTCTAATTGGCCGATATCTTGGTTTTGAGTATGGGCGGTTTTGATGACTTCGGCTAAAGCAGCAGCATCACGAATGCCTAAATTGAGGCCTTGTCCTCCGACGGGATGGCAACAATGGGCGGCATCTCCAGCCAGGGCAAGACGATGCTCGACGTAGCGATCGCACTGCATTAATTGTACCGGAAACACAAACCGAGGCCCATCAAGCTCTAACCGTCCTAAAATACCCGCCGTCCGATATTCTAAGCGACGCAAAAACTCCGCCTCATCCAACTGTTGCAGAGCTTCAGCTTGTTCGTGGGGAGATGTCCAAACCACCTGTACCCGATTTCCCGGCAAGGGCAAAACCCCCATGGGGCCGGTATACCAAAACCGTTCAAAGGCCACATTATTGTGGGGTTTTTCCGTTTTAATCGTGGTTGCCACGCAAGACTGCCAGTAGCGCCATCCTTGGGTCGAAATTTGGGCCCCTTGGCGAATGGCAGATTTAGAGCCATCAGTTGCCACAACCAAGCGACTCTGAATCACCATCGGTTCCTCATGTTCGGCAGAGTTGACCCAAATCTGGGCAAAATCGTCAAAATATTTCACCTCTTGCACCTGTGCGGGACACACCCACTGAATCTGAGGGGATTGATTAATTTGCTGTTGTAGCGCCGTTAAAATTACCCGATGCTCCCCCACATAACCCAGATGATCCATGCCCAAATCTGCCGGGGTTAAATCCACTACCCATTGATTGGCATCCGAGATCTGAATATGGTCAAAGGTGACGATTTGAGGCAGGATTTCTTGCCAAACCCCTAATCGATCAAAAATCTTGCCAGACATCAAGGTAAGGGCATAGGCTTGCCGCTTTGAGGCCGCTTTCTCTTGGGGTTGAGCCTCAATTAGGGTAATGCTTAAGCCAGAGTCTTTTAGGGCACAAGCTAAGGTCGCCCCCACAATGCCGGCTCCCACAATGGCAATATCGGTTTTGTAGGTGGGGTGAGGGTGAACAGAGGGTTGAGCTGTCAGGGGTGCAGCAGCGATCATAGGTCAGGCGATCTTGACATCTAAAAGCAGTATTCTTCTGATTATTGTGACGCAGCGATCGCTTCTGAGCAAGGTCGCCATTCCCCCATTCTCTAGCTATATTTGGCTAACATCTTCTCCAATTGGGCAACTGTTCCCCTAGGAGAGAGACGGGGTAAGCGCTGAGGGGGAGTGCTATCGACAACCAACACCGGTATTTCGTATTCGTAAGCCTGCCACCAAGTGTCATTGGTGGTAATATCCCGAACTTCTAACTCAAAGGCAACCTTCTGCACTTGTTCGAGCTTTTCCTGCAATCCCTCACAGAGATGACAGCCGGGTTTACTGTATAAGATTAAGCGCATAATCAATGATTTTACGAAAATTTTACGAATGATTGCCATCCCATTGTCTCACTGAAGGTCGCTTTTCCACAGCACAACCCCAGAGGACAAATCAAAAAATGGATCGGCACAATCTTAAGGTAAACTAAAGATTGGAGGTCACACCATAATTAGGGTATTCAGTGTTCATGACCAATCTGACCGCAACTTCAGGCCAAGTTCACACCAACCTCGACTTACAGGAACTTAATCGCCGATTCAGTCATACCCATCCCTTGCATATCATTGGTTGGTGCTTGCAGAACTTTCCTACGGGCTTAGTACAGGCAAGTATTTTTAACGTCGATGATATGGTGATTACAGATATGCTGTATCGCTATCTGTGTCCAGAGCAAAAAATTCCGGTACTGTTTGTCGATACGTTATATCATTTTCCCGAAACTCTAGCCTTTGTCTCGGAAGCTACAGCCTGCTATGACCTAGATGTGAAGGCGTATAAAATGGCTAGTCTTCCCACACGCAAAGCTTTTGAAAAGTCCTACGGTAAAAGCTTATGGGAACGCGACTTAGAAAAATTTGCCACTCTCACCCGTCGAGAACCCTTGGAACGGGGGCTTAAGGATCTAGAAGCGATCGCCTATCTAACGGGAAGACGGCGCGATCAAATGACTAGCCATCATCAGATCGAGATCCTTGAACTTGATTCAATGGGACGGTTGAAAATTAATCCTCTCGCCTGCTGGCGAGGCCGGGAAACTTGGGCTTATGTATATGAACATGAGGTCATGTACAACCCTCTCCATGACCAAGGCTATCCCTATATCAGCGATCGCCCCACTACCTCCTTAATTCCCAAACCCGTTGAAGATGAAACCCTCAAACGGTGGAGAGGAAGCCATAAAACCGAATGTGGGATTCGGTTTTAATGCTGTCCACAAGGGACTTCAAAGCTTAGACTCAAGATCAACTTATGGGTGAGCGGTGGCGATCGCAGAATTGGCCATCTCGATTAACCGATCCTTTTCTCCAGCCTTCAAGCCAATACGATAGTGTCCTCCAGCCTGTTCCCACATCACAACAGCATCAGAACAATTGGCCCCACAAGTTGCCGGAACAAAATACCCGGTAATCCCTTGAGCGAGATTAACCGATTCTCCTTCTTCTGGAGCCATCAAGGGCCCCGTTTGCCCAGAAATTTCCCCCCAACGACAAGCAGTTCCCCCGTTACAATCGGGAGTAAATCCCAGCAGTACCTGATATTCAGAAGCGGAAACTTCTGTCGTCAAGGCATAAACTGGAGAAGTTTCCTTCTCTTCAGGAAGCAGACTCGGTAGGATAACAGGCAAATCCGTCTGATTTTCCAACTCCGATAAAATGGCGGCAAACACCTCATGGGGACGTTTAATCTCAGCCGTTAGAGTTGGGGTCGGTTCTCCCCCTGAGAGATCCTGGGGACTTGAGGCTCCTGAAGAAGCAGAAGACCGGGAAGCCGGTGAAGTTTGACAAGCGGCAAGGGTGACAACCATTAAAAGAGTCATCCACTTGACAGAAGTTAACCTAATATTCATAGTACAGATGGCGATAGACGCTACAGAACTCTGTAATACTCTTCGGCGATCGCCCCAATCAGTCCGGCACGATCTAAACCATTAATAATTCGCCGAGCGCCCCGAAAATCCCTAGTTGACCCCGAAATAAAATGGCCCAAGCGATACCCCGTAAAGGTTCCATCGCGCATCCCAATCACCAGAATTCTCGCTGCGATTTCCCAATCTTTGGCTAAACTGGGATTTCCCACCAAATCAATCCCCAACCGTTGAGACCAGTCCGTATAATTGCGCCGTCCCGTAATTTGTACAAACCCCCGTCCCTTATAACGAGGCCCATCTCCATATTGAGTATTGCCCAAATCCGAGCGATACTCATAAGCCCAACCACTGGCAAACTCTTCCATCCATTTACCTAACCGGGATTCATGCTCGGCCGTAGCCAAAATATAAGCAATCTGTCCCAGATCTTTCACATTCGCCGCCTCAGCTTCCCGGATAATCAACGGAATCGAATCCCAAGCATAGGAGCGCACATCAGGATAAGGAATCGAGTAAATCACCTTATCGAGATCGATAGACAAGACCAAATTGCCATAGGGTAAATAGGTTTCCACCTCTTCACCGGCTAACATTGACCAGGTTTTTTGCCCTGCTACCCCATCAGCCACTAAATTATTGTCTCTCTGGAATTCCTTGAGTGCCGCTTCTGTCCCATCGCCAAATAGACCATCAACCGGAGAGTTGGCCGGTAATATATTAGCCTTTTTCAGCAACTCTTGCAGGATTTTGACCTCATCCTTCAAATCTGTAAACGTAATCCCATCCCACTTGCGTAACACGGGATAGCGCAGTTTTTTCGGGGTTGCCGACTCCAGAGCTGTCCAGGTATTTGGGCCCACAAAGCCATCGGCCCTTAAGCCTTTCTTGGTCTGGAATGCTTTGACCGCTTGTTCGGTAATCGAGCCAAAGAGACCATCCACTGGATCGGTGGGTTTGAGTACCCCCGCTTCCTTGAGCAGGTTTTGCAGGTACTTAACCGGTTCTTTGAGGTCGGGGTAATAGATGCCGTCACCTTTTTGTAAAATGGGCTTGTTGCTGGCCATAATCGGTTATGGGTAGGTGTAATTGTGATTATCTTTCAAAAATATCAGGATTCTCATTCAATAGGGAATAGGGAATGGGCAACAGGCAACAGACCATCCTCCCGACACTCTCCCCGTATGTCACCATAGTAAACAGTCTCCAACCCTTTCCCTATGGCTCAATCGAATTTACAAAAACTCGGATCTTACCTGCGTCCCCATTGGAAATCAGCCAGCTTAGGTATTTTTGCTCTTTTGATTGTCAATGCTGTGGGGGTTTATCTTCCTCTGCTGATTCGGGATGGGGTGAATAATCTACAGGTGACGTTTAGCACCCAAACGGTGGTAAGTACGGTGCTGTGGTTATTGGTGTTAGCCTCGATCATGTGGGCCATTCGCATGGTTTCGCGGATTCTGTTGTTTGGGGTGGGTCGTCAGGTAGAGTTTGACCTCAAACAAGCGATATTCGGGCATTTCCTGCGCCTAGATTCGGGGTATTTTGCCACGCATACGGTGGGGGACTTGATTAACCGAGCGACCTCGGATGTGGATAATATTCGCCGTCTGCTGGGGTTTGCCGTGTTGAGTTTGGCCAATACGCTGTTTGCCTATGTGCTGACGTTGCCGGTGATGTTATCGATTCATTTGCGTTTAAGTGTGTTGGCGATCGCCGTTTATCCGTTAATGTTATTCGCCGTCCAGATTTTCAGCAACCGACTCCGCAAGGAACAACAGGACGTACAGGAAGAACTCTCTCGTGTTAGCGATCTCATCCAAGAAGACATGAGTGGCATTTCTTTAATTAAGATTTATGCCCAAGAAGACAATGAACGGCAAGCCTTTCGCCAGTTCAACCATCAATTACTCGGCGCAAATCTGAAGTTAGCCAGAACTCGTAATTTTCTCTTTCCCTTAGTGGAAGCCTTAGCCTCCTTAAGTTTGCTGGTGATCTTGTGGATGGGAACTCAAGAAATTGCCAGAGGTTCGATCACGATTGGAGACTTTTTAGCCTTGCTGCTCTATGTGGAGCGCTTAGTCTTTCCCACTGCTTTATTAGGCTTTACCATTAGTGCCTATCAGCGCGGAGAAGTGAGCATTAACCGCATCGAAGAAATTCTCAAAGTACAACCCAAAATCAAAAATGAGTCCCAATCTCTAGAAATCAAAACTGCTGCTAAAGGTCAATTGGTGGCCCGTCACCTCAGCTATACCTATCCCGGCAGTTCGACTCCGGCGCTAAATAATATTAATTTTACCATTCATCCCGGTGAAACCATTGCCATTGTTGGCCCCATTGGTTCAGGCAAATCAACCCTAGCCAAAGCCCTACCCCGACTGTTGCCCATTCCCCAGGGTCGAGTGTTCCTGGATAGTTATGATATTACGAAGCTAAATTTAGCGGACTTGCGATCGGCGATCGCCTTTGTGCCTCAAGATAGTTTCTTGTTCAGTACGACGATTAAAAATAATGTGCGCTATGGTGACCCTCTGGCGGAACAATTCAGAGTTGAAGGGGCGGCAACGGTTGCCCAAATTCATCCAGAAATTCTCAATTTTCCTCAGCATTACGAGACTCTAGTCGGTGAGCGAGGGATTACCTTATCAGGAGGACAACGACAGCGATCGGCTTTAGCGCGAGCGTTGCTGATTGATGCGCCGGTGCTAATTTTAGATGATTGTTTATCGAGTGTTGATAATCAGACGGCAACCGGAATTTTAAGAAACTTGTCTACCGGCACGCGCAAAAAAACTGTATTGTTTATTTCTCATCAACTGTCGGCTGCGGCAACGGCCGATCGCCTCTTTGTCATGGAACGGGGGTGTATCGTACAAGTGGGAACCCATCGAGAACTGATCGAGCAAGAGGGACTCTATCAGACGTTGTGGAATAAACAACAGTTTGAGGAACTGCTGAAATAGAACGTAGACCCATTAGCC
Source organism: Roseofilum capinflatum BLCC-M114 (assembly GCF_030068505.1). Lineage (NCBI taxonomy): Bacteria > Bacillati > Cyanobacteriota > Cyanophyceae > Desertifilales > Desertifilaceae > Roseofilum > Roseofilum capinflatum. The sequence goes on along the minus strand of NZ_JAQOSO010000037.1, from coordinate 22,178 downwards.
CTGACCAGTAACCTGCCCTATAGAAATTATGCATAGCTTTATTCCTCCCCATCGCTTTTTCCCTTATCTAACCTGGACAGAAATTCGGGATATGCCGGATAAGGAGAAGGTCGTGATTGTGCAACCGGTAGGGGCAATTGAGCAACACGGGCCCCATTTACCCTTAATTGTAGATTCGGCGATCGCCACTGGAGTCTTAGGAAAAGCCCTAGAACGGCTCCCGGAGGATATCCCCGTCTATGCCCTACCGCCCCAATATTACGGCAAATCGAACGAACACATTAAGTTTCCCGGAACCGTTACCCTCAGCGCCCAAACCCTGCTTGCGGTACTCAAAGAAGTGGGAGAGAGCATCTATCGGGCGGGTTTTCGCAAACTGGTGTTTCTCAATGCCCATGGGGGACAACCGGAGGTGATTAATATTATCGCCCGCGATTTACATATCCAATACCCGGATCTGATGGTATTTCCCTTGTTTGTATGGCGGGTTGCGAATGCATCAGGGGAATTACTAAAACAACAAGAACATCCAGACCTGAGTATTCACGCAGATTTGGGAGAAACCAGCTTGTTGCTCTCCCTGCTTCCAGAGCAGGTGCATATGGAGCGAGCGGTTAAGGAGTATCCCCAAGGGTTACCGGGTGCAGATAGCTCACTGTCTTTGGAAGGCAAATTGCCCTTTGCTTGGGCAACCCATGAACTGAGCCAAAGTGGGGTATTTGGCGATCCGACGGGCGCAACGGCTGAAATCGGCGATCGCCTCCTAGACTCTCTGGCTCAAAGTTGGGCGCAGGTGCTGCAAGATGTCTATAATTTTTCTAGGGCATAGCAGCCAGTCAACCGGTCTCCAACGGATACCCAGGTTTAATGTTTAATGGGCTTACCAAGGGGAACCAATCATGGTAAATCCTGACCAGTAATAGGGATGGGCTAAAGGCCGCTCTGCTACATTCCCGGCTAAGACCGGAGGTAGAGCAACATTACCGCGACTGGCTCGTAATTGACCCCCTTCAATACGCACTTCACCCCTAAGCATGGCCAGTTGTGCTTCCCGCAAAGCATCAGATTTGAGTTGGGCATTCCTCAAATAATCATAGAACTGAGTCATGAGGGCTAATGTCCCTTCATCGGAGACATACCACAGACTGGCTAAAGCACTTTTCACCCCCGCTTGTACCGCTAATCCGGCAAATCCTAACTCGGCGGATGGATCGCCGACTGCGGTACGACAGGCACTCAAAACTAACAATTCTACTTGGGGATTATTCCATCCCAATGTTCTTAAATTATCAAGAGTCAGTTGCTCATTCCACAGTTGAATATAGGAATTTTGGGGCGATCCTGAGTTAAATTCTGCATGGGTGGCTAAATGGATGATCGCCGAAGGCGCAAACTCCCGTTGAGAGACTAAATTATTACGGGTAAAGTCATTATTCAAAAACCCTTTGCCTCTCCATAAATTGTTAGTAATCGTCTCAATCTCCACAGGAACCGCAGGTAAGGGCGCTTGTTCGCTAAACTCAGAGGCTCCAAAGGCTAATACTTCAGCATTTTCTAGGGACTGGTATTTGGTATCCGTCAAGAGGACAGAAGGAATTAAGCCCAAATTATATTTTTCAATCAGGAATTGTTCCCCATCATGCAGGGCCGCTACCGGAATAGACCGTAATCCCACATCCATACTGAAGACTAAAACATCGGTTCCTGCCTCTTCTAACTGATCTTCTATGGGGGCAATTAACCATTGATACAGTTGTTGAGCATAGGGCAAATAGCTGGTGCTATTGCGTTTACGGGGATTGGTTAATTCGCCTCGAAAGTTTTGGATCGTTTCCAGGACTTCAGAGCGTTGAATATTGGGAACACTTTTATAAATTGCTTGACCTCTGGGCGTAATTAAGATGAAATCCAATTGATCCGGGCGGGACAAAACATAGGTGACTACTGTGGTTTTGCCGGTCAGTTCTTCAATTTCAGCTAGACGCTCTTGGAATTGGGCGATCGATTGAATGTCATCATCAACTTTAAACTCTTCTCCGGTATACAGGGATAATTGCTCCATGAATAAGTTATCAATGGATAAGGTGGCTTGATCTAAATTCCCTGCATCCAATTGAGTATCAATGTTATTGCGAGCAACTTGTAAGGATTCTGACCGGGCAAGGCGGTTAGAACCATTAGCAGTATTCTGTCTCGGTTCACCAGACTCTTGTGTGTCTTGGGGTTGGTCGGTTTGTCTGGTATCAGGTTGGTCTTGTGAGGGTTCGGCCCCTTGAGTTTGGCGATCGGGAGACTGTTGTAGGGTCGGTTCTCCACCGCGAGAATTTTGTAAACCGGGTTCCCCCACTTGACTGGCAGGGCTTGCGGGGCCACGATCGCCTACCTGCTGATTGGGGGATGTAGGATTGTGTAAACCTTCTTGGGTGGGATTCAACTGGTTAACCCTTCTATCCTGGGCAGGTTGCTGTCCTCCATTCTGTGGAGGTTGCTGCCCTCCATCCTGGGCAGGTTGCTGCCCTCCATCCTGGGCAGGTTGCTGCCCTCCATCCTGGGGAGGTTGCTCTCCTCCATCCTGTGGAGGTTGCTCTCCTCCATCCTGGGGAGGTTGGTCGCCTCCATCCTGGGGAGGTTGGTCGC
>NZ_JAQOSO010000037.1:0-19441 GCF_030068505.1 Roseofilum capinflatum BLCC-M114 | reverse complement strand
CTCCATCCTGTGGGGGTTGCTCTCCTCCATCCTGTGGGGGTTGCTCTCCTCCATCCTGTGGGGGTTGCTCTCCTCCATCTGGTGGGGGTTGCTCTCCTCCATCTGGTGGAGGTTGGTCGCCACTCGGTGGAGCTGTGGGATCTCCTGGAGGGGGTTCTGGTTCAGTGGTTGGAGTTGGGGTTGGGGTTGGGGTTGGGGTTGGAGTTGGGGTTGGAGTTGGGGTAGTCGTCAGAATTTGAATCCGATCGCTATCCTGGGTATGGCTTTCTAGATATTCGTTGGTAATACTGATGGTGGATTCTGTATCTGTGCCCCTGGTAATTGCGCCTGCTGTCCCATTAGTGGTGGCATCACCGACAATAAAAGGTGTTTCGCCGTTTCCACCATGGGTAATGGTAATGGTTCCACCCTCTGTATCTCCAATAGTGGAAATACTGGCAGTTTCACTATTGTTTGCGGTGAATGTGCCAGTGACCTTCACAAAACCACTGGCTGTTAGCTCGACATTGCCTCCAGTGGTTCCCCCTTCCGTATTAATTGAGGTGAGTTCTATATCTTGAAGAGCGCTTAAAGAAACATTGCCGCCACTACTGCTTGTGCTAGAGGTATCAAGACTGCCCATGGCGATCGCGCCATTGGCGGTTATAGTAACTGCACCTCCACTGGTGGCGATGTTTCCTGCGGTCATCTGATTGGCGATCGCACTAAATTTTCCACCTCCTGTATTTAGTGCTGCATTCACATCTATATTTGGAGTATCTGCTGTCGTTGCACCACCGAGGAAAATATCGCCCCCACTGGTCGTAATGCTCTGATTGACGGTAATAGAAGAGCTGCTGGATGCAGTGCTATTTTGCAGGGAAACAAAGCCTCCCCCTGTACTCAGGGGAGCATTAACATTGATGGTGGGAGCATCGAGGGTAAGATTGCCATTATCGGTGGTAATGCTGGCGTTAACATCGATAGAGCTTCCCGCTTCAGCAGTGAGTCCCACAAATCCAACGGTCATATTCACTGCTTCACTGAAGGTAATATTTTCACTCGCTTGTAAGATAACGTTGCCTTCTGCATTATTGATTGCACTGACGCTAATTGTTGTCAGAGGAAGAGGTTCATCTAAGTCTGGATCGCTGAATTCATCGACATCCTCTAAATCACTGGTAATGCCTTCAGGGACGACTTCAATATTGGTGGGGTCAAGGAGTAGGGTTCCGGTTTGTCCTTGGGGGGCAGTGGTGTCTACGGTTCCTTGGTAGTCTAGGAAGGATAGACCGGAAACTTCGACAAACCCCCCATTGCCTGAATTTTCTCCTCCTGTGGCGCTAATGCTTCCGAAGAATTGGGTGGTGTCATCGCCCCAGATAATAACCTCTCCCCCGTCTCCATTCAGGAGGGCATCGGCATTGATGATGCTATTGTCATTAACGAGGGTAAAGTTACTGTTGGGAAGGGGGCCTTTTCCTTGGAAGGAACCGCCGATGTTGATGGTTCCGCCACCTTGGGTTCCGGAGGCGTTGATCTGAGCATCGATGATGCCGACGCGATCGCCTAAAATGGTGATATTTCCACCGGTTATATGAGAAGTATCGATGGTTCCGGAGGCGATCGCCAACCCCGACATTTCCGGAAGGGTAATCCCCGATCCCGTTAACACCACCTGTCCCTGGGAATTTACCGTTACCCTTTCAGCATGATTCAATGAACTACTCGTCAATAATTCCGGAAGACTTAACGGAGTAATAGCTTGGGAATGAGGATTTTCCGAATTCAGTGGTAGATCTAAACTTAAGAGATGGCCTTCTTGAGAAATACGGACGGACTTTTCTCCCGGAACCGCAGCAATCGTAATCTTTCCCCCCGGTGCAGATAGAGTGCCCAAATTGAGAGTATTACCGCCAATTAAACCCAAGGTTTGCTGCTCATTAACTTGTAGATTCCCCAGATTAACAATACTGCCCGGATTAGCCCCCTCAAACTTAAACGCTGTCGGCTCTCCCGTTAAAGCGCTCCAATCATTTGCACCCACCACATTAAACCATTGATCGAGTCCTAATCCGATGCCCGTTGCTGTCGTGGCATAAAAATCGGCGGGCACATTTAAGCTGGCATTGGGCCCAAATACAATACCGGCAGGATTCATTAAATATAGATTGGCGCTGCTATTGCTCAGTTGAATTAATCCGTTAATGATAGAGGGATCGCCACCAACCACACGACCCAAAATATTTTGAATATCTGGTTGAGCCATAAAGTTGGCAATTTGCCCTTGGGTTAATCCAAACTGCTGGAAACTATGAAATAAATTTTGCCCCGCTTGGGTTCCCCCTTGAATATTAAACTGTTGATTATTCCCTGGGGAAACAAATGTTCCTGTACCATCTTGAGCGGGAATAATCGACTGTGCTACAACTGGGGTGTTCAACCCTCCATAGAGAGGGATGAGGGTACTAACCACCAAAGAATACAGCCACCAAGATGTATTGGCATATCTGCTATTGTTAACTCTTTTTCTCATCTTTGGGATCTCCAGGGTGATTATTTGGGTCGTTGAATGATTAGATGGGTTGGGTGAAAGCAAAAGAGAATTCCCAACTGGGGAACAACAGAGCGTTAATGCAAACTAAATTTTAAGTCAGTGTATGTTAATCAAGAAGGTTTATCCATGATAGCTTTTTTGGACGGAGGGGCGTAATAAAAATTCATGATTTCACAATTTTTTCAGAATAATAAGCTAAAATAGATCAGTGAAACTACTGTGCAAGTTATAACCCGGCATCAGCAAAGAGCGATCGGATAACCTTGAATATGCGTCATCAACTATTTATTGTTACTTGTGTTATCAGTATTTTGACCCTAATAGTAGCGATCGCAGCCGATCGCTCAAACTCGAATCTCTCCTCATTAATGCAACAAGGACGTTGGGAGGGCAAGTTGTATACATTTGGCTTAAAAGAAAGAATTTATGATTTTGCTCCGTTTCGCGGTTCCTTGACTCCTGAACAAGAAGAACAATTTAATCAGATTCCCAATCAAGTGATGATGGGTGCAATATTAATTGCACCTTGATTGATTCATGGTTAATAATGAAACATAAAATAGTCGCAAAATAATCCCATGTCAAGTCCTTCTAAAAAATCTTTTTTACGATTTTTTTCCCTCTCCAATCAACTCCGCTATAGCTTGATCTTGGTTGGTTTGTTCAGTGTGGTAATCACAGGAGCAATCCTGGGGTATTTGAGCTATCAATCGGAATTACATAAAAACCAAGAGTTACAAGAAAAACGTTCGGAATTAGCAGCGAGTCGAATTAACAATTATTTGGATGATATTCAGAGACAACTAGGATATTTAGCGCGAGTTAGAGGGTTGACGAATTTAGATGATAAAACTAAAACCACTTTACTAGAAGGCTTGATTCGTCATAATGATGCCTATCGATCGGTAGGCATCATTAATCGTCAAGGTAAAGTTATTAATTTAGTATTTCTCGATCCGAGTAGCACTATTAATTCTGGTCAAAATATGGCTAATTCTCAGATGTTTAATCGCTCTTTTGAGCGGCAAGAAGAGTATGTTTCGTCTGTCTATCTCGATCCTAAAGATCGATCGCCGAAAACAATCTTATCAGTGCCGATTCGTAATGAAGAGGATCGGGTTGATGGTGTGTTGATGGCTGAAATTGATTTAAGGTTCCTGGGTTTTGTTGTGTCAAATACATCAGTTGGACAAACGGGATATACTTATATCTTGGATAATCGTAATGCGATCGTTGCCCAAACAGGAATGAGGCAGGATAACTTTGAGTTGCAACAAGTTTCTGAGCCAGACTTATTGCAGTATCTTTGGCCCCGAAATAATACTCAACTGAATATTTATTCAGGCCTCTACGATCGAAAAGTCTTAGGTGCAACGACCATTATTCCCAGTGTACAATGGAAGTTAGTAGTTGAGTTGCCCGTAAAAGAAGCCTATGCCCCGATCGCCAGAATGCTCTGGATTACGGGACTAACTTTGTTTGTTATTACACTAATTTCTATGGCGATCGGATTTTATCGTGCCCATCGCATTCTCTCACCCCTCAAGGATTTGACAGAAGCTGCCCTACAAATCCGTGAAGGCAACTTTGATACACAAGTCAAAATCACAGAATCTAACGAATTAGGCGTTTTAGCCACCGCCTTTAATCAAATGACGGCCCAAGTCCGAGAGTTATTTGAAGTGTTAGAAGAAGAAAAAATATTACTCAAACAGGCTAAAGAGTCGGCAGAAGTTACCCTGAAAAACCTGCGAGCGACTCAAAGCCAACTGATTCAAGCCGAAAAAATGTCTGGTTTGGGGCAATTAGTCGCGGGAATTGCCCATGAAATCAATAACCCCATTAACTTTATTCATGCTAACATTGCGCCAGCTAAAAGTTATGCCGAAGACCTCATAACGTTAATTCAACTCTACGAAAAACATTATCCAGAGCATCCCTTGGAGATTGCCGAATTTATGGAAGAGATTGAATTGGAATTTGTCTTGAAAGATTTTCAGAAAATTTTATCCTCCATGAAATCAGGCTCAGAACGGATTCGGGAAATTGTTAAGTCTCTTCGTAACTTTTCCCGTTTAGATGAAGATGGACTAAAGGAAGTCGATGTACATGAAGGAATTGAAAATAGTTTGTTGATTTTACAAAACAAATTCAAATCTAAGCTAGGGATGCAGGAAATCCAGGTGATTAAAGATTATGCAACCCTACCTAAAATTGAATGCTATCCGGGCTACTTAAATCAAGTGTTTATGAACATTTTAGCCAATGGTATTGATGCCTTAGAAGATCGGCGCGTGATTACCTCGGACTCTAGCCAGGAACCCTTACCGACCTTAACGATTACCACGACTTTATCCCAGCCCGATCGCGTGATCATTAAAATAGCCGATAATGGCCCAGGCATGTCTCCTGGGGTTCAAGAGCAAGTTTTTGATCCCTTTTTTACCACTAAACCGGTTGGTAAAGGAACCGGTTTAGGCTTGTCTATTAGCTATCAAATTGTGGTCGAACGGCATGGGGGGCGCTTATCCTGTCGTTCTGAACCCGGAGAGGGGGCAGAGTTTCAGATGGAGCTTCCCGTTTCTCAAGGTGTTTCCCCGCAGCGTAAACGACTCTCTCAGAAAGAATCAGTGGAAACAGGGGTTTCTTAGTCTCTAGCTGAAACGATAGTTTACATTTTGTAACTAAAATCTGTGGCGATCGTTAAGCTTCATTGCGAAGGGTTCACCTCCCCAAAAAGCCATGATACGCTCGTTGCTGTTGGCAAAGCAGCGATCGGAGCGGCAGGAGAACACTTTGAATTCACAGCAGAACCTAACCCAAAACTCGTTACATCGTGAAGACTTTAGTGAGTATGTGGCCCACCTCCAACTTCACATGGCGCTACAAGCTCGCAACTTGCTCCCCAACTATAAACAGACTGCTGACAGTCGGGAGCAGCTCCTTCAGCAAACCCAAGCGGATCTAGAGAAGCTGGCTTCTCGGCAAGTGGTCTAAAAGATTTCGTGGTTTCCATCGTTTCCAACTCCATCTTCACTCCCAGGGCAGGATTGCCCTGTTTTTTTTGTTTCCCCCAGGATCGGGTGACGATGACTATACTAAGAAGGGTTGATCCTAGGGGAGTGTATGAAGGTTTTTCTAGCCCTAAGCGCCAGTGAGCGAAAAAACCTGCTGTTAATGTTCGCAGCAGGTTTGCTGTTTTGGTCGAGTATTGGCTCTTTGTTGCCGACTTTACCGCTCTATCTGCGATCGCTAGGAATGGCAGATCAACAACTGGGCTTTGTCATGGGAGCATTTGCCATTGGTCTATTATTAGCTCGGCCTTCCATTGGGGCGATCGCCGATAGTCATAGTCGCAAACTGGTGATCCTGATTGGGACAGCCGTTTGTGGTCTCGCTCCCCTCGGTTATCTCCTCGTCCAGTCGGTTTCCTCCCTGATGATTGTGCGGAGCTTTCACGGCATTAGTTTGGCAGCCTTTACGACCGGATATATTGCTCTAGTCACCGATATCACCCCCCCTAAAAATCGGGGTGAAGTTCTCGGTTACATGAGCTTGATTAATCCCGTCGGTGTGGCCTTTGGCCCCGCTTTAGGGGGATTTGTACAAGAGGCTTTTGGCGATCGCTATCTGTTTCTGTTAACCGCGAGTTTCGGATTCCTCGCCTTTTTGATTATGACTCAAGTCCAAGAAAATCGGCGAACCAATCCCTCAAAGAAAACCGACTCCTCACCCGCCATTCAACCCGGATTATGGCGCTTACTACTGAGTCCCCGCATTCGCATTTTAAGCCTGGTTCTCCTCCATGTGGGTCTGGCTTTTGGGGGGATGAGTGCGTTTATTTCCCTCTTAATGGAGGAAACTGGAGTCAACTTTAACGCCGGATTCTTTTTTACCGCCGCCGCGATCGCCAGTTTTAGCATTCGTTTAGTCGCCGGCCCATTAAGCGATCGCATCGGTCGAGGGATCTTTATTACCTTCAGTCTCTCCCTCTACGCGATCGCCATGTTCATCCTTACCTTTGCCCATACCCCTTGGCTGTTTTTGATCTCCGGATTCTTAGAAGGAGCCGGTTTTGGCCTCCTCATTCCCACCACTTCCGCCATTATCGCCGATCGCGCCTATCCCCATGAACGGGGACGTTTATTTGGTCTCTGTTTAGGAGGGTTCGATCTCGGTATCGCCCTAGCCGGCCCCATGGCGGGTCTGATTGCCGAAGCCTTTTCCTATCAAACCCTATTTATCTGTATCACCGTTATCTTGATCCTGGGTTTACTGGTGTTCTTAACTCAATCAAGCAAAGACTTACCCCACTCCCTCCGCTATGCCTTGGGACGAGGGCAAGATATTTATAGCGCTTCGCGCTAGGCAAAAGGCAAGAGGCAAAAGGCAAAAGTCTTGTTGCAAAACGTTTTGAGCGTTCAACCCTGTATTCCATAACAGAGCAAAGTGCTGTATGCGCTGTAGCACTTCGCGCGAGCTAATAGGTCATGGGTCGATTGGCCTTAATTGTTAATTGTTAATTGTTGATTGTTAATTGTTAATTACAGCGCGAAGCGCTGTTATGGTGTACAGTCTTAAAGGCTCAAAGCCATGTACCACAACCCTATTCCCTATTCCCTATTCCCTATTCCCTAGCGCGAAGCGCTATATCATGCACTCTAGGCGATCGCGTCCCTTCTCCTTGGCTTGGTATAAAGCGCGATCGGCTTGGGCGATTAACTGCTCCGGGGATTGGCGAGAATGCTCCGCATCGCTTGCGCGATCGCCAGGAATTACCGCGCTCACCCCTAAACTTAAGGTTACCCAGGAACTCACCTGAGAATAGGCATGATCGAGCCTGAGTTGATGAATAGCTTGGCGAATGGTTTGCCCAACTTGTATTGCTTGCTCTAGGGAAGTCTGGGGAAGGATCACCCCAAATTCTTCACCCCCATAACGAGCCGCTAAACTTGCCGCACCTGGTAAATGATGGGAAAGGGTTTGAGCGACCTTAATTAAACAGCGATCGCCCGCTTGATGGCCATAATTATCGTTATAGAGCTTAAAATAATCCACATCTGCCAAAATTAAGGCTAAAGGCTGTTGCTCCCCCTTCAACTGTTGCCATTGCTCGGCCAAATACCGATCGAAATAGCGACGATTCGCAATTTGAGTCAGACCATCCACATTAGCTTGATTACTTAATTCTAAATTCGCTTTTTCCAGGGCTAACTCAATTTGTTTGCGCTTCGTAATATCTCGAAACGTCACCGTTAACCCATCTCCAAGCTTCACCAGCAAAATCTCAAACCAACCTTCAATATTATCATGGGCATAATAGATTTCTTTTTGAATCGCTTGTGAAGTTTCTACTACGCAAATAAAATCCTCCAATAACCCATCGAGTTTTAACCCCGGCAGGACTTGCAGTAAGGATTGACCCTGTAATTGGGATTTACCTAATAATTGATAGGCCATGGGATTGAGCAATAAGCAGCGAAAATCGATAATATTGTCCTGTTGATCTCGGACTGCTTCTAAGGCAGCAATAGCATCCAGGGAACTATTTAAGATTCCCGATAACAAAGAACGGGATTGAGCTAAAGAAGCTTCGATCGCCTTGCGCTTTTCGATTTCTGCGTATAAATTCTGATTTTGGCTTTGCAGTTGCTGTTGCAGCGATCGCAACCGGAGCTGATTTTCAATTCTGGCTAAAACTTCTATACTTTCAAAGGGCTTGGTAATATAGTCTACGCCTCCCACTCCAAACGCCGTCACCTTATCCAAGATTTCATCCGAGGCACTCAAGAAAATAATTGGGATATCTTGGGTGATCGAGTTCAGTTTCAGACGTTCACAAACTTGATAGCCATTCATTTCTGGCATCATAATATCCAGTAAAATCAGACTTGGAGGAGACGAGAGCGCTGAACGTAAGGCAAACTCACCATTACGAGCGACTCGCACTTTATAGCCTTCCTTAGATAACAATTGGCTGAGTACACTTAAGTTCGCTGAAGTGTCATCAACCACCAAGATCTCAATTGGAGATTCATCTCTCTGATGGTGATCCATAGCCAGTGAATAGTCGATAGTGGACATTAGATGATCAAAGCTTAATTGTCTTCGTCTCATGTCCAGCATGAGAAGCACCCTGTTACCCTCTCCACTCTAAAATAATATGTTTAGACTTCCTGAAGGTATTCCCAATTTACCCGATCTTACCCATGCCGATGAATTAATGCAGTTTGGCAGTCATCTTTTTACGGCTTTTCTCATTTTAATTCTCGTGGTGGCAGGATTTGGTTTAGTGTTAGCAGCTTTGGGTTTTGCTCTGCAACGAGATCGAGATCCTTCCGATTGGACGCATAAATGGTTACAACGCTACGATCTGCTGCTGGATATCCTGCAACATGGTGTGGTACTGTTGATGGCGATCGCGATCGGCTTCTTCTTCTGTACCACTCTGGCGAACCGCTATCATCACTGGGAACAAGCCAAAGTCGTTGAATCTGCCCAGATCCTGACGGGGGAACGATTAGAACAACCGGCTCCCCAAGTGCGCTACACCATCCCCGAAACTTATACGTTTAACCGCTATGTCGAGGGTGAGTATATCGAAGTCGAAGAGGTGCGAGAGGTGAATCGCTACTTGAGTTTAGAAGCCTCTGAGATTAATGTATTGCTCAATCAGGCTATTAATGTGCAAACCAATCAACCGGTTTATCAGGTTTCCTTTGATGCTCAATATCAAGTCACTAATCTTTTAGGAGAGCGGGAAGATTTTTTCTTTGAAATCCAACCTCCCTATGGCTATACGATTCTCCAGAATTTTCGCGTCGAGCGGGATGGAGAGCGGTTAGAGGCGATTAATCCGGGAGATTATGGGTTTCCCTTTCCCTTAGACTCCCAGGAAACTGCCCAGTTTCGGGTCACCTATCAAGTTCAAGGGTCTCCGCGCTGGGTCTATAATGCCAATGGACAATTGTTATCTAATTTTCAGTTAACGGCGATCGCCAATTTCCCTAAAGCCGATTTTGCCAGTGGTATTGTCCCCACCCAAACCTCAGAAGAAGGACAAGGCAAACGGTTTATCTGGGTATTTGAAGATAACGTTTCTGTCCGTAATCCCTTCGGTGTCTTTACCGCCACTAATCCCGTAGGCAGAACCGGAGTCTTGCCCCGGCTCCTGTTGCTCACTCCCGGCTTATTGCTCTGGTGGATTGGCTTGCTGTATTTATCCTTACCTCTTCAACTGCGCGATGTGGCGATCGCCTGTGGCGTGTTTTTCGCCTGTATTTTCGCCCTCACCTACGCCAGTCGCGTCATCAACCCAGAACTCTCCTGGATTCTCCTCTCCTGCGTTTTACTCCCCCTAGCCTGGGGATTAGGCGACAACCGGCGCGAATCTGCTGCGGCACTCATTGCCACCATTTCCGGAGCCGTTTTACCCGTTTTGGGCCTACTCGTTCCCTACAGTGGGTTAACCTTAAGTTTAGCTGCCCTCCTATCGGTCATTTGGTTAGCCGTGCATCACTGGTATGGGTGGTATCGCATTCCCCCCAGAGCTTAGTTAGATGGGGAGATGGGGAGATGGGGAGATGGAAAATAATGAGACTAAAATAGTCATATCAAATCCATTTAAACACTTGTCATTGCGACCGGAGGGAAGCATTCGCGCTTCGCGTTTCGCGTTTCACGCAAGCTTCGCTTTCATGTCGGCGACAGCCGAAACACGCAAGCTTCGCTTTTCATGTCCGCGAAGCCCAAACGCGCAAGCTTCGCTTTCATGTCCGCGAAGCGGAAACGCCAAGATTACCGAGATGATCGAGATTGCTTCGTTCCGCTGGCGCTCCACTCGCAATGACATACTGTAACTGATTATTCGGAGTTGATATCATTTACTAAAGGAATAGTTATGTTTTCTCAAATTGCCTTAGCTTCTATTATTGGTCTTGTTTCGATGGAGTCCTTACCGGCGATCGCGCCCATGGCTCAATTAACCCCATTCAATCCAGTCCATGAGTTATCTTCGTCTCTTACAAAGAATGCTGAAGAAAGAGCAGCTATTCAAGCCTTGATCGACGAAAACTTAAACGCTCTCAATGCTGAAAACGTCGATAGATATATGGACACCATGCACCCAGATTCTCCCCAATTTGAAATCACAGAAGAAACCGTAATCTATTCGACGGATTTCTTTGATTTAAGATATGAAATCAACGATTGGGAAATCATTGAACTCACAGACGATAAAGCTCAAATCCGTGCCAGCCAAACCACGATCAAAGTAGCCGGTGAAGCGCCATTTCGAGATATAGCAAACCTAAATGAGTTGTGTAATGGCTGCCCCTCATCCCCCTGCCCCCTTCTCCCGCAGGAGAAGGGGGAAAAGTCCCTCTCCCGTGGGAGAGGGATTTAGGGAGAGGGCATTTCCCGTTGTACAACTCATTGAGACTAGCTATAACTATATCGTCGTTATTCATACCTTGAAAAAATATAAGGGCGAATGGAAATTTTGGACATCAGAGATTCAAAGTGTAGAATTTCTAAATTAAGTCACATTCGAGATCGACGAAAAGCTACGCCTAACCCCTATCTGTTTATCCGATGAATACTCAACCAGCAACAGCAACTCAAACCGTTAAAGTTACCCTGCTCTTAGCCGGAGGTCATCAGTATACCCTGTCTTTACCTTCCAATTCCCCTATTCTGGTAGCGGTGATGAAAGTCTTAGCTTCCCAAACCGGAAATACAGGGAATAATGGAGCCTCGGCTTCCCAACTGTTTCAAATTCCCCTCAATGACGATCGCCAGGCGCTCTGTTTTCCCAGTCATCACCTAATTGGGGCAGTGACGGAACCGCCGTTGTATGTGCAGCAAAAAGCACAGCAAAAAGCACAGCAAATGGCTACTCCTGCACCCCAACCCCTAGCTCCCGTTTCCAATACGATTACCTCCCGGTTTGTCCATTTAGATCACTTCCTCAGCGACAAAGACTGCGATCGCCTGCTCAAATACGTGAAAAAACGTCAAAAAGACTTCACCAATACCACCACTTCCACGGGAGAAGACGACTATCGCTATTCTACCGTTCTCTATCACTTCCCTGAATTCTCCGAGATGATTATTGAACGGATCAAAGGAATGATGCCAGAAGTTTTACCCCAATTGGATCGTCCCCTGTTTGAACCCCACGATATCGAAGCTCAATTAACCGCCCATAACGACGGTCATTATTTTAAGCTCCATAATGATAACGGCTCTCCCGACACAGCCAGCAGAGAACTAACCTATGTTTACTATTTCCATAATCAACCGAAAAATTTTACTGGTGGAGAACTGCTGATTTACGACAGTCAGATTAAAAATGGCTATTATGCCAAAGCCGATACTTACCAAACGATCGAACCCCGACACAACAGTATTGTGTTTTTCCTCAGTCGCTATTTACATGAAGTGCTACCAGTGCGCTGTTCCTCGAAGAAATTTACCGATAGTCGGTTTACCATTAATGGTTGGGTAAGGCGATCGTCGTAGTTACGCACTTAATTCTCACCAAGTAGAAAGAACAGAGGTATATTCTATGGCTAGAACTCGGTTTGTGGTTTGTCGGCTGATGCTCCATTTAGCGGGCGATGAGATTGCGCCTTTGCTCGGTGTTTTAAATCAAAAGGCACAAGAGGCAATTGATGCAGAAGGAGATTTAGGAGTCTTAGGCGAGGGTTTAGTGGAGATTGCTGAATCTTTGTTACAGTGGGAATCCTATTGGCGATCGGCAGCGAATGAAGGAGATGTAATGTGGAAGGAAGGGGAAGCTGCTGATTATGTGCAAGAGTTGTTTACCGATTCAGCCCAGCGCTATTTGAGTCAACCGGATTTAGGCGATTCTGAAGAGGAGGAAGATCTTTTATCCCTGCCCATTACGGAGAATATTGTGGTGATGATGACGATCGCCTTTGAAGGAGAATCCCCCGATCTAGAAACCGATTTAGCCAGCTTTAGCGCCCTACGTCAAGGCTTAAAGGCGATGATTAATCTCCATTATCAAGAGCGACTGCGAGCCGTTCAAGTGCATTTTTCTCCTGCTCGATTGGGCGATCGCCTCACGGACGATCAACTGTTACTGAATTTTTCTGAACTCATCCCCCTCTAGTGCCGTGGCACACCTAATACAATAGACTGAATAATTCCATTGCATAACATCACCTGATTCAATTCTATGTGGCGTAAACTCTTAACTGTCTTTCTGTGTTTTACCTTACTGCTGACCACAACCGCTTGTGGCGGCTCGTCCCAGCAAAATACCAGTTCAACCCAAACGGTAAGCGCTCCGGTGCGTAACTCCGTCTCTAAAGGAGAATATCCGGTACAACAAGCCACCTACGATGATGGCACGGGGGAGTATAGTTTAATGTTACTGAATACTCCGGCTGGCAGCCGCCCCCTATTTCGCACGACTGATGTGCAGATGGCGCGGCTGACAGATGAGCAGATTCAAGCGGGAAAAAGCACCTATGCCGAAATTGAGGGCGATCGGGCCATCCTCTATATGACTCCGGATTTCCAAATCCAATATGTTCATAATGTTACCGAGGAGCGCACTAATCCGCAAACAGGACAAACAGAAACCGTGATCGTGCGTCGAGAATCTAATTTTTGGACTCCCTTCGCCGGTGCGTTAGCAGGACAGGCAGTGGCTAATATGCTCTTTAGTCCCAGCTATTATGTACCCCCGGTCTATCAACCCGGAACCGTGATGACCGGTTATGGTGGCTATGGCAGTACCTATAGCCAAGCGGTGAACAGCTATCAAAGTCGTTATAATCAACCGCCAGCAGCCGTTAAAAATCGTCAAACTCTGCGTACAACCGGAAATCTACGATCTCCGAGTACCACCACCAACCGGCAACCTAATTCTAGTAATGCCAATCGCTCAACGGGTTCTGGGTATGGTGGTTCTAATTTACGCTCTTCTGGCAACTCTAAACCCAAACAGCGCCAACCTAGTTTTGGTAGTGGTGGATCGTCTCGTCGCTCTTCTGGATTCAGTAGCGGGGGGCGCAGAAGACGGCGTTAAATCATGAGATTCTCCCCGTCCTGGAAGGACGGGGATTCCTATTCATGTCCTGGAAGGGGAAACCTCACAATTACCCCTCTTCTGTCACTTTCTAAAAAAGGGGCTTCAAACCCTGATTCTTTCGTTCGCGATAAAACTCCGTTTTCGGCTGTCGCCGACATGAAACGCTTCGCGATAAAACTCCGTTTTCGGCTGTCGCCGACATGAAACGCTTCGCGATCGCGGGCTGTAACAACGGAAATTCGTTAGAATTTCCAAGAGTGACAGAAGAGGGATACAGCGCTTCGCGCTGTTATGGTGTACAGTCTTAAAGGCTCAAAGCCATGTACCACAACCCTATTCCCTATTCCCTATTCCCTAGCGCGAAGCGCTATAAGCGTTGCTTTTCAGCACTAGGTTTTGTTAGAGCAGGGTAAAATGGAAGTTAGCGATCGCAAAAGGTAGAGCATATGAATGAATTACAGTGGACGGCTGAAGCTCAGGTTAAACTGAAGAATATTCCCTATTTTGTGCGATCGCAAGCCAGAGGCCGGATTGAACAACTCGCTCGCGAATCCGACAAGGAAATCATTACCGCAGATTTAGTCGAACAAGCTCGCCTAGAGTTTGGTCAATAATTTTGGCTCCTTTTCCCTTCTCCCCAAATGGCTAAAGCAACCCCCAATAACAAAATAATGGCTCCCCCAAAGACCAATGGAGTGGGCACTTCGGCAAAGATGACATAACCGAGCCAAGTTGCCCCTATGGGTTCGCAGAGAATGGCCAAAGCAACCGTAGTGGGGGAAATCCAGCGCACTGCCCAATTCAAGGAGGTATGGCCCATGAGTTGAGGAAGTATGGCCATCAGAGCCACATACAAATAAAAATCAAGGGGATAACCCGTATAGGGAACGCCCAAAAGAAAAGGAATCGGGAATAAACACAGGGCGGCTAGGGTATAAACCGTAGCGATATAATGACCCAAACCTAACCCTTCCTGTTGGGCTTGTTGTCCCAGAATCAGATAAAAACTAGCAGACCAAGCACCCATTAAAGCTAACGCATTACCCAGCAAAGAAAGGGAACCGGTTGGGGTGGCGCTATCTCCCCCGAAGGCAATGAGGATGCCTCCCGTTAAGGCAATGAGAATGCCCAAAATTGTGAATTGAGTCGGTCGTTTACCTTGCCAAACCCAGAGCATTAAGGCCACCCAAAGGGGATTAGTTGTGACTAAAGTGGTGGCAGCCGCAATCGAAGTATAGGATAAGGAGGTAATCCACAGAGAAAAATGGACAGCTAAACAGAGTCCAGCCGCGATCGCCCATTTCCAAGCTTGTCGAGATGCGCCACTATTCTGAACCCCTTTCCACAAGGGAACACACAATAGGGATGCTATAACCAAGCGGAAAACAGCGACCACCAGACTAAACCCCGCCCCCGTCCTTCCCGCAGCCTCAAGACACAAGCGCACAAAAACGGCTGAGGTGGCAATGGTTAAAACTCCAAACCCCAAAACCAACCCCACCCACCACATTGCCGGTTTCTTCATGATTCAGTCACAGGAGTAATCGGATTGAGATGTTTTTCAATTAACTTCAGCAGTTGCTCCGGTTTCGCCGGTTTCGTCAAGAAATCCGTTGCCCCTGCCAACTTCGCCTTGGTGCGATCGATAATATGATCCCGACTGGTCAAAATAATAATAGGAGTCTCACTAAACAAAGAAGTTTGTCGCAAAAAACTGCACAAATTATAGCCGGTTACCGTCGGCATGACCACATCCAATAAAATCAGATCGGGTTTATTTTGTGCTAATTGGGCAATACCAGAAATCGGATCATGGATTTTCAGTAATTGATAACCAGCCGGAATCAAAATATGGCCCAAGGCATGGCCAACCAGGGGACTATCGTCAATACAAGCAATGAGAGGGCCAGAGGTTTGGGTATCCGACTCCCCGTTGAGGGTTTTATTCATCCTAGGAGTCGTCCAAGAAACCGGTGGTTCGAGATCCGGTAAGGATTGAAAATCAATGATCCCCTGTTTCCAAAAATGACGGATACTGCGAGATAAAGTATAAAGAGATTGCTTCATTTCTAAAGCAATATCCCAAATTGGATTTTCTCCGTTGAATAACTCAATTAATTTGGTTGACGTTTGGGCATTCACTCGTTTAGGCAGCTCCCGATTTAACATGGGGGCCAAATCTGGAGATAGGGAAGTTAATTCCATCTTCTGCCATTGTTTAGATAGGTTTTCGGTTCTTTCAAGTAGGGGTGGAATTTTTAAGGCCAGTGAAGATCGCGGAGTGGCCGTGTTTCCCGATAACCGTTGGCTAGGCTTCCACCGACTGGAAAGGTCATCAGAAGAGTGGGTGAGCAGGGCAAATAAGATTTCAATGGCACTATAGGCAATGACCGATTGAGCTTGGCTGAGGTTGATTTGGTGTTGTTGTAGAGCGTAGCGCAGCAGATAATATTCCCACATGCTGGTGGGCTTTTTGAGTTCGATCGCACTCCAATCAACGGAAAACAGCTTAATATACCGATACCATCGGCGGCTGCGATGAATTCCTCCTGTAGCATAGAGCAGATGACCCAGATAAAAGAATAAGTGCCAAGTTTGATCTTGAGCGGTAACAATTAACTCACCAGTAGCTTGTTGGTGGTAGATTTGCCGGAGATAACGCTCCATGAGATAGCACCCATTGCGATCAGAACCGAGCTGACTTAGATGAGAAAGGCATCCAAGAATCACTCAATCCTAGAAGAAAGAAATTTGTTTTTATTCTAGATGGGTTCACAAATGCTCGTAAAGAGAAAAGGGATCTCAACCCTGATGTTGGGTAAACCCAGAATCTTGGTTAAAATTATGAAAAGTGGTCTGTGAGTTATGTTGTCTGAGGCTTCTGTTGTGCCAAAATCGATTTATTTTGCTTTGTTGGTGTGTTTGTGGAGTGGTGTGAGTGGTCTACAGCCCGCTTGGGCCCAGGCGATCGTTCCCCGTACCTTGGAGCTAGAGCAACAAGAGTTGGAGAAAGAGGGGCTTCAGTTGGCCCGACAAGCGGAACAACTGGCCCAGTTCCAACAATATGCACCAGCTCTTCCTCGCGCTCAGTTGGCGGTTCAGCTTTTACCGGATGATATTCGGGCTTGGTTTTTGCTCGGTCGCCTGTATTTGCAAACAGATGATGTGGAGCGGGGAATTGAGTCTTTGGAGAAAGCCCGATCGCTCGAACCCCAAAATGAGTTGGTTTTGTTTACGTTAGGTTCGGCCCATTTCCAAAATGAGGACTACCAAAAGGCGGCTAATTATCTCCAAGAAGGTCTAAGCATTAAGCCAGATCAACTGGCAGCCTTGTTTGATTTGGGGAATGCTTACTATAAGCTCAATCGCTGGAGTGATGCGATCGCCCAATATGAAAAGGCCATGAGCCAAGATGAGAAGTTTTGGCCGGGGGTGAATAATATTGGCTTGATTCAGTATGAGCAGGGTCAGGTGGATGGGGCGATCGCTTCTTGGCGTAAAGCGGTGAGCCTTGAACCGGAAGCGGCTGAACCCCAGTTGGCTTTAGCGGTAGCGTTGTATGTGAAAGGCGATCGCGAACAGGGTCTGAGAATGGGATCGGCAGCTCTAGAACTCGATCCCGCTTATGCAGATCTAGAGTTTCTCGAAGCTAATCTTTGGGGCGATCGCCTCTTAGCCGATACGAAAATGTTTCTCGAAACACCCAGAATTCAAGAGACTCTAGCTCAATTAGCGGAAACTGAATTGGAAATTCTTCCTTAGCGATCGTAGCGATCGTAGGATGGGTTAGGCGGCTAAAACCTAGACTCTGACAGCAATCTATCAATCCGCCGTAACCCACCATTTTAGGGTTGTCACGGCAGTAGGGTGGGCAGGGTAGGAGATTTAGAAGTTGAATGATCGCTTACGCTCCTGCCCACCCTACTACCCTGCGTCAATTGGTCATTCAACGCGCCCAAAATCGATGTGATATCAAATCTATTTATTTACGCTAAAGATCTCTGTAGGGGCGGGTTATACCCAAATCTTGTAGACTGACAACTATTTTTGTATTCATGTCCGCTTGCGGAAACCCGCACGAACCCACTTCGGAAAGCGGAAACGCCAAGATTACCGAGATGGTCGAGATTGCTTCGTTCCGCTTCGCTCCACTCGCAATGACATACAGCGCTTCGCGCTAGGCAAAAGGCAAGAGGCAAAAGGCAAAAGTCTTGTGGCAAAAGGTTTTGAACTCTCAACCCTGTATTCCATAACAGAGCAAAGTGCTGTATGAGTTGTCAACGGCTGCCCCTCATCCCCCAAGAAGGGGATTTAAAGTCCCTCTCCCGTGGGAGAGGGATATAGGGAGAGGGCATTTCCCGTTGCATATAGCGCTTTCCGCTTCGCGGACATGAACGCGCTAGGGAATCGGGAATAGGGAATAGGGTTGTGGTACATGGCTTTGAGCCTTTAAGACTGTACACCATAACAGCGCGAAGCGCTGTAATTCATTTAGACTAGCCCTATATCAAGCCAATCTGAATTGATACCAGAAACGTTATACTGATTGTTAAGGATAATTCTCTTCAAAGCTGGGGTGTAGTTCTCCCATGGTTAATCCGTATTTAATTCGTAATCCTTTGAGCTTGTCCCTACTGTATTGTTTGTGGCATCAGAAAGAACAGTCTGTACCAGAAACTCAAGCGGAGTTATACAAGAATTTTGTGGAGCAGGTGTATAAGTGGACATCGGAGATCGAGCTGGATGAGGAAAAACGGCTGCAACTCCACCAAAAGCTGGGAGAATTGGCTTTACTGGGGATCGATAGCAAGGACAAGGAAGGCAATTTTTCCCAGTTCTGGTTGCGGGAAAGTGGGTTAAAGCAGGTTTTTGGGACTTTGGATAACGACTTATGTAAAGCCGCCTTGCAGTTAGGTTGGCTCAATCGGTTGGGGAAGGTGGAAAGTGAGACGGTTTACGGGTTTGATCATGCCACGTTTCAGGAGTATTTTGCCGCTCTAGCAGTGGAGGATGGGGATTATTTTCTGCCCCGAAACCATGAGGATTTTCCGATTGCTGGGAAGGAGTATCGGATTTTTGCGCCGCAGTGGAAGCCGGTGATTTTATTCTGGTTGGGGCGCGAGGATGTGGAGGAAGAGAAGAAGGAGGCTTTTATTGAGCAGTTGGTTCATTTTAAGGATGGTTGTGAGGGCAATTTTTACGACTATCGTGCTTTTTTCCTAGCTGCGGCTGGTATCAGAGAGTTTAAGGGTTGTTCTCGTGCTGATGAAATTGTGCAGCAGATTGTGAAGTGGGGGTTTGGGTATGTCAATGAAGAAAAACAGAAATGGGGAACCTTTATCGATCCGATTAAAGAAGGTGCAAGGAATACTCTACCGGAAACGGATCGACAACGGGCTATTGAGAGACTCTCTAGCCTACTGCACCATTCCCAATGCCCTAAATTTATCCGTAGGGAGGTGGGTTATATTTTAGAGAAAATCGGACAAGGAAATCCCCAGGCGATCGCCGCTCTGGTGCAACTTCTAGAGCAGACTGAGGATGAAGATACCCGTTGGTGGGCGGCTGAGACTTTAGAGAAAATCGGACAAGGAAATCCCCAGGCGATCGCCGCCCTAGTGCAAGTTCTGGAGCAGACTGAGAATGAATATACCTGTAGGCGGGCGGCTGAGACTTTAGGGAAAATCGGACAAGGAAATCCCCAGGCGATCGCCGCTCTGGTGCAAGTTCTGGAGCAGACTAAGGGTTACTACTTTACCTGTAGGGAGGTGGCTGAGAGTTTAGAGAAAATCGGACAAGGAAATCAAGAGGCGATCGCCGCTCTGGTGCAACTTCTGGTG